>DAOKZN010000040.1:10233-11991 GCA_035325625.1 Mesorhizobium sp.
GCCACGGGCGAGAACATGGCCAGCATCTTCTCGATCAGCTCGCGCGACTTCCAGAACAGGCGGAACGCCTCGTCGAAGGTGGCGTGGTCCTCGTGGCGCGTGACCAGCACGCAATGCAGCGTCCAGTAGAAATCGTCCCGGCTGCCGATGCCGGCGGCCAGAACCGCCTCGATGGCGTCCTTCACCGAGGCCGGCCCGACCCGCATGCCCGCCTTGCGCAGCGCGCGCGCGAAATAGACGATGTTGTCGGCGATGCGGCCGTCAGGTGCAGCCCTATTATTCGGACCTTCACAAGAGACGACCATGGCCGCTACTCGGCGGCCGCAAGCTCGGCCTTGACCTCGCCGAGGATGCGGCGGCCCTCGCCCTGCTCTATGCGGGCGATGTCGTCCTGATATTTCAGCAGCACGCCGATCGTGTCGGACACGGTCTCCGGGTCGAGCGCCACCTTGTCCAGCTCGGTCAGCGCGCCGGCCCAGTCGATGGTCTCGGCCACGCCCGGCGCCTTGAACAGGTCGAGCGTGCGCAGCTTCTGGACGAAGGAGACCACCTCGGCCGAAAGCCGGCTGTTGGCCTGCGGCACCTTGCGCCGCACGATCTCCAGTTCGCGCGCGGCGTCGGGATAGTCCACCCAATGGTAGAGGCAGCGGCGCTTCAGCGCGTCGTGGATTTCGCGCGTGCGGTTGGTGGTGATGATGACGATGGGCGGCTCTTCCGCCTTGATGGTGCCCAGTTCCGGCACCGTCACCTGGAAATCGGACAGGATCTCCAGCAGGAACGCCTCGAACGCCTCGTCGGTGCGGTCGAGCTCGTCGATCAGGAACACCGGCGCCGCGCCCGGCTTGCCGGTCAGCGCGTCCAGCACCGGGCGGCGGATCAGATATTTCTCGGAAAAGACGTTGCGCTCCATGGCGGAGCGGTCGACCTTGCCGGCCGCCTCCTCCATGCGGATCTCGATCATCTGGGCGGCGTAGTTCCACTCGTAGACGGCGGAGGAGACGTCCAGCCCCTCATAGCATTGCAGGCGGATGAGCCTGCGGCCGAGCGCGGAAGCCAGCACCTTGGCGATCTCCGTCTTGCCGACGCCGGCCTCGCCTTCGAGGAAGAGCGGGCGCTGCATGCGTAGCGACAGGAACAGCACCGTGGCCAGCGAGCGATCCGCCACATAGTCCGCCCCCGTCAGCAGTTCGAGCGTTTCGTCGATGCTACGCGGAGCGGGGCGCGGTGTCAGCCCGGTCATTGCGTCTCCTGGGTGCCGCAGGCCCGGTCACAGGACGTGGTAGGCACGGTCATGATAGATCAGCGGTTTCAGGTTATCGCCGATGCGCAGGCCTGTCACCTTGCCAAAAAGCACACGATGGGTGGCCAGATCCTTGGTGTCGATCAGTTCGCAGTCGAACACCGCCAGCGCATCGGCAAGCGTCGGCGCGCCGGTCGAGATCGTGTCCCAGCGCCCGGCGGAAAACCGTTCGTCCGGCGGCAGGCCGGTCATGCCGGACATGGCGGCCGCAAGCGGCTGATGGTGCGAGGAAAGCGTGTTGAGCGCGAAATTGCCGTTCTTCACGAAGGGCTCGTTCCTGGGGTTTTGCCGGTTTAGGCAGACCAGCACCACCGGCGGGGTGTCGGACACCGAGCAGGCGGCGATCACGGTGGTGCCGCGCCGGCCCGCCGGCCCGTCGGTGGTCACCACATGCACATGGCCCGCGAAATGCGCCATCGCATCGCGATAGGCCTGCGGCTCGACGTCGTTCTTCTTCA
>DAOKZN010000041.1:0-11832 GCA_035325625.1 Mesorhizobium sp.
TTCGAGGATTTTCAAGGGCCGCCGGGCAAACCCGGCGGCCCTTTTCTTTGGCGCGGTATGGAGCAATTCCAGGAAAAGTGGGAGCCGGTTTTCCGTCCGGAATTGCGCAGAAACAACAAGACGGAGCGTTCGTCCGATTCGGAGAAAAGCGGACCCGTCCTACGGGGCACCGTGGCTGCCTTCGCACCGCCACCCCTGACCCCTCCCCACAAGGGGGAGGGGGACTGTGCAAGCGCTACGGCGCACCCACATTGGCAATTTCGGGAAAACGGCGGTGCCGGTTTCCCCCTCCCCCTTGTGGGGAGGGGTCAGGGGTGGGGGTAATGCGTGGGGTAAAGCCCCGATCCGGGAAAGGATATCAGTCCTCGACTACCTCGACCGCGCCGAGCCGGAAGGGCGCGAAGGAGGTGCGGTGCAGCCGCGCCACCGGGCCGTGGACCTCGATCGCGCTGCGGTGGCGGGCGGTGGCGTAGCCCATGTGCAGCTCGAAGCCGTAGTGGACGTGGCGGCGGCCGCAATCGGCCATCATGCGGTCGCGCATGACCTTGGCCACGATGGAGGCGGCGGCGATCGACTGCGAGCGCTGGTCGCCCTTGACCAGCGCGCGGCCCTCGCAGGGCAGGCCGGGCGGCACGTCGCGGCCGTCGGCCAGCGCCAGCTTCGGCCGCAGCGGCAGGCCGCACAGCGCCCGGCGCATGGCCTCCAGGCTAGCGCGCAGGATGTTGGAGGCGTCGATGCCCTCGGCCGAGACCGAGGCCATGGAGACGCCGAGCGCGCTGCCCAGTATCTGCTGGAAAAGCGCCTCGCGCTGGTCGAAGCTCAGGCGCTTGGAATCGTCCAGCCCCTCGGGGATGTTGCCGGGGTCGAGCACCACGGCGGCGGCCACCACCGGCCCGGCCAGCGGCCCGCGCCCGGCCTCGTCCATGCCGGCGACCGGCCATTGCCCGGCCGCGATGGCCCTTTTCTCGACCGAGAAGTCGGGCCGTTCGACAATCTCGAACAGAAGCGGAGAATCGGGGCGCGCGCGAACCATGGCGGCAAGATTCGCATCGGCCCCGATTCTCCGCAAGGCCCGGCGAGCCGGTGGGGCGCCGGGTCGCGGGCGCCGTCAACGGCCGGGGACGGGGCCGGACGGGGTCTTGAAGGTTTCACGCGGCACGGGCGGCCGCATGACCGGGCAACGGCATTTCCGCTTTTCTCCGAAGCGCGGAATTGCTCCAACCCTTTGTTTTGATGCAATTCCGAACGCAAAACCGCTTCGCACTTCTGCTGGAATCGCTCTAAAGCAGCGTCAACTGCTCGTACTGGCGCGCGGCCGGGACGAAATGATCGGTCCGCAGCCGGCGCCGCTCGGTGTTGAGGCCGAGCCGCTTGGCGGCGAGCTCGAAGCGCCGGCCGATCTGCCAAGCATAGGGGCCGCTGCCCTTCATGCGCTTGCCCCATTCCGAATCGTAGTCCTTGCCGTCGCGCATGGAGCGGATCAGCGACATGACGTGCCGGTAGCGGTCGGGATAGTGCCGCAGCAGCCAGTCCTTGAAGATGGGCGCCACCTCCAGCGGCAGGCGCAGCAGCACGTAGCCCGCCTCGCGCGCGCCGGCCGCATAGGCCGAATCGAGGATGCGCTCCATCTCCTGGTCGTTGAGCCCGGGCACGATCGGCGCCACCATCACCGAGGCCGGGATGCCGGCATCCGACAATTGCCGGATCGCCTCCAGCCGCTTCGTCGGGGTGGAGGCGCGCGGCTCCATGGTGCGCGCCAGCATGCGGTCCATCGTCGTCACCGAAAGCGCCACCTTGGCCAGCCCGCGTTCGGCCATGCGCGCCAATATGTCGATGTCGCGCACCACCAGAGCCGACTTGGTGACGATGCCGACCGGATGGCCGCGCGCCTCCAGCACCTCCAGGATCTCGCGCATGATGCGCCATTGCCGCTCCACCGGCTGGTAGGGGTCGGTGTTGGTGCCGATGGCGATGGTGCGCGGCTGGTAGCCCGGCTTCGACAGTTCCCTGTCGAGCAGGCGCGCGGCGTCCGGCTTGGCGAACAGCTTCGATTCGAAATCCAGCCCCGGCGACAGGCCCATATAGCTGTGCGTGGGCCGCGCGAAGCAGTAGACGCAGCCGTGCTCGCAGCCGCGATAGGGGTTGATCGAGCGGTCGAAGGAAATGTCGGGCGAATCGTTGCGGGTGATGATGGTGCGCGGCTTCTCCACCTGCACCTCGGTCTTGAACGGCGGCAGGTCCTCGATGGAGTTCCAGCCGTCGTCGAAGCCGTGCCGCGAAACAGGCTCGAAACGGCCCGAAGGGTTGATGCCGGCCGAGCGGCCGCGGCTGCGCTCGGGCCGCACCCGCACCCCGCTCTGCTCGATCATCGCATTGGCCATCTCGGCGCGCCCGGCGCCGAAGGCGGCGATGTCCGCGCGCACGATCTGCTCCATCTTGGCCCTTTCGAAGGGACTGTCCGCAGGCTGTCGAATCGCTGTTCTCATGAAATTATTCCTATTTTGTCTATGAGAACAAATCAAGAACTTTTATTTGAAGGGCGAGGAAGCTGTCCTTGGCGGTGGTGCTGCATGGATGCGGCGGGGCGGGCTTTTGGGCAGCTTTACCCCCACCCCTGACCCCTCCCCACAAGGGGGGAGGGGGACTTTGCCGCCATGCCGGTAACCTCATGTTCCGAAGCAGTTCAGCCCGAAAAGTGCGGCGCTTACGTATTCCCCTCCCCCTCGCGGGGAGTGGTCAGGGGTGGGGGTGCTGTCCCGCCAAAACTCATATGCGCCGCCTGCCCCTTGCGGGGGGGGGCAGGGGTATCCGTGCAACGGTCCGCAGGGCGGCGGCCGTTGCGGAAGCAGGAGACAGGAGCGCGCTATTTCGCGCTTTATTTCGCCCCGGCGATGGAGCCGCGCACCACGAGATCGACCGGCCAGACCTCGCCGCGCCCCCCGTCCTCCAGCCCGGCGATGCGCGCCGCCAGCCGTTCCGCCACGCGGGCGCCAGCCGCCCGGATCGAGGAGCGGGTGGTGGAAAGCGGCACCGGGAAGCTCTCCGGCTTCAGCCACGGAAAGACGTCGTCATGGGCGATCAGCGACAGGTCGCCGGGCACGGAAAGGCCGAGCTCGCGCACCGCCCGCACCACGCCCAGCGACATGATGAGGCTGGAGCAGAGGATGGCGGTGGGCGCGGCCTCGCCCTCCAGCAATTGCCGGGCCGCGCGATAGCCGTTCTCCTCGGTCATCGCCACGGAGACGGCGTGGCGCGCGTCCATCTCCAGCCCGGCGCCGGTCAGCGCCCGGCGCACGCCGCGCTCGCGGTGGATGGCGAAGGTCTCGCGCGTGTCGCCGTTGATGAGGCCGATGCGGCGGTGGCCGAGCTGCACCAAAAGCCGCGCCGCCTCGTGGAAGGCGCCTTCGTTGTCGATGTCGATGAAGGGATAGTCGAAATCGAGCCCTTCGCTGCGGCCGTGCACGAGGAAGGGCAGGCCGAGCCCGGCCAGCAGCGCCACGCGCCGGTCGGCCGGGCGCGGCGAGGAGACGTAGACGGCATCCACCTGCCGGTTGGCGACGATGCGGCGATAGGTGGTCTCCTGGTCGTCGGCGTCGGCGGGCGAAAGCACCAGGTCCAACTCGTGGCCGCGCGCATAGTCGCCGAGCCCGGACAGGAACTCCACGAAATGCGGGTCGATGTCCACCGCCGCCCCGGTCGGCAGCACATAGCCGATCATGCCGGACTTGCCCGTCGCCAGCCGCCTCGCGCTGGGGTTGGGCCGGTAGCCGTGGCGCTTGGCGGCGTCCACCACGCGCCGCCGCGTCTCCTCGCTCACCTCCGGATAGCCGTTCAGCGCGCGGCTCACCGTGGTTTGCGAAAGCTCCAGCATGCGGGAAAGCTGCTTGAGGTTCAACGCGGTCTCCGGCTTCAAAGCGCTTTCAAATTCTTGCCCACAACGCCTTCGGGCGGCGCGGCGAATCCGAAGGAGGATAGGCGCGTGCCGGGCCGCTTTGAAGCCCCGGCGCCTGCTGCATCGCCAAAAATCCATGCTGCGGCGCGGCAAAGTGGAGTTTCCATACCGATTTCAATCGATTTATGCTCCGGCCTCTTGACTCTTCCCGTGTTCGGTGGCGAGATGCAGACGGCCAAAGCGCTTTGAATGCTCCGCGAAATATTGCGGTTTCCGCCGCGCCGGGGCAGGATCGGGGCGATGTCGGCGGCGGAATGGAGGTTCCGTCAATCGCAGTTCCGTCCGGGGAACGGTCCGGCAAGGCCGCCCGGGTGGGAACGGTCATCGGGAGGATGCCAATGAAGAAGATGCTTTTGCTGGGCGCAGCCATTGCCGCCCTGACACTCGGCGTGCCCGCGCAGGCGGAGCTGAAGTTCAAGCCGGGCGAGGACGCCCGCTTCCACTGGGACAATTACGAGGCGCTGAAGAAGGTCGACCTCAAGGGCGAGACGCTGTCGATATTCGGCCCCTGGCGCGGCGAGGACGAGGCGCTGGTGCGCACCGTGCTGGAATATTTCCAGGAGGCCACCGGCGCCGAGATCAAATATTCCTCCTCGGAGAACTACGAGCAGCAGATCGTCATCGACACGCAGGCCGGCAGCCCGCCCAACGTCGCCATCCTGCCGCAGCCCGGCCTGATCCAGGACCTGGCGACAAAGGGCTTGCTCACGCCGCTGGGCGACGACGTCGCCGCCTATGTGAAGGAGAACTACGGCGCCGGCCAGTCCTGGGTCGATCTCGGCACCTATGCCGACAAGGACGGCAACAGGCAGTTCTTCGCCTTCCCCTACAAGGCCGACCTGAAGTCGCTGGTGTGGTATTCGCCCGACAATTTCGAGGAGGCCGGCTACGAGGTGCCGGCCACCTGGAAAGACATGATGAAGCTGTCGGACCGGATCGTCGCCGACGGCGGCACGCCCTGGTGCATCGGGCTCGGCTCCGGCGGCGCCACCGGCTGGCCGGCCACCGACTGGGTGGAGGACATCATGCTGCGCACCCAGGCGCCCGACGTCTACGACAAATGGGTCAGGAACGAGATTCCGTTCGACGACCCGGCCGTGGTGGGCGCGCTGAAGATCTTCGCCGACATCGCCACCAACGACAAATATGTCGACGGCGGCCATGCCGCGGTGGCGGCCACCGACTTCCGCGACAGCCCCAAGGGCCTGTTCACCGTTCCGCCCAAATGCTACCTGCACCGGCAGGCGTCCTTCATCTCCTCCTTCTTCCCCGAAGGCACGAAGCTGGGCACCGACGCCGACTTCTTCTACCTGCCGCCGATGGCCTCCAAGCCGGAACTGGGCAAGCCGGTGCTGGGCGCCGGCACCTTCGCCATGATCACCAAGGATTCCAAGGCGGCGCGCGAGTTCATCAAGTTCCTGGAAATGCCGCTGGCGCATGAGATCTGGATGGCGCAGTCGGGCCTGCTGACCCCGCTGAAGACCGTCAACAAGGACGCCTACGCCAACGACGCGCTGAAGAAGCAAGGCGAGATCCTCACCACCGCCACCACCTTCCGCTTCGACGGCTCCGACATGATGCCGGGCAAGATCGGCGCCGGCGCCTTCTGGACCGGCATGGTCGACCTCGTCGGCGGCAAGTCGCCGGAGGCGGTGGCCGGCGACATCCAGAAGAGCTGGGACGCGATCAAGTAAGGCGGGCAAGTAAGGCGGGCAAGTAAACCGGGCAAGTAAGGCCGGCAACTGGGGCCGGCAAGCAAGGCGGGGGCTTCGTTAGCCTCCCAGGGCCGCCGGTCCGGACCTTCGAGTTCGGGCCGGCTCGCCGGGGCATCCGCCTCCGGCTGCAAGCGTGAAATCGGTCTGGCAACGGGGAGAAGACCCATGGCGGCCCAGATTTTCTCGGCCATTCTCGTCATCATCGTCGGCGTCGGCGGCTGCGTCGCCTATTTCTGGGGCGCCAACAGGCTGCTGGACCTCGTCTTTCCCTCGCGCGGCGTGTCCGGCATGGCGGCGGTGGACAATCTGCGCCGGCAGGGCATGATCCGGCCCTGGCTGTTCGTCGGCCCGGCCCTTCTCATCCTCGTCATCTACCTGATCTATCCGGTGGTGGAGACGCTGAGGCTGTCCTTCATGGACCGCGGCGGCACGGCCTTCGTCGGGCTGGCCAACTACCAGTGGGCGCTCGGCGACCGCGAGTTCCGCAGCTCCATCCTCAACAACGTGCTGTGGCTGGCCGTGGTGCCGGCGGCCTGCACCTTCCTCGGCCTGGTCATTGCCGTGCTCACCGACCGCATCTGGTGGGGCACCATCGCCAAGAGCCTGATCTTCCTGCCGCTGGCCATCTCCTTCGTCGGCGCCAGCGTGATCTGGAAGTTCATCTACGAATATCGCGGCGAGGGGCAGACCCAGATCGGCATCCTCAACGCCGCCGTGCAATATTTCGGCGGCACGCCGCAGGTGTGGATCTCGCTGCCCTTCTGGAACAACTTCTTCCTCATGGTCATCCTGATCTGGATCCAGACCGGCTTTGCCATGGTCATCCTGTCGTCGGCCCTGCGCGGCATTCCGGAGGAGACGCTGGAGGCGGCCGTCATCGACGGCGCCAACCCGTTCCAGATATTCTGGAAGATCATGATCCCGCAGATATGGGGCACCATCGCCGTGGTGTGGACCACCATCACCATTCTGGTGCTGAAGGTGTTCGACATCGTGCTGACCATGACCAACGGCCAGTGGAACAGCCAGGTGCTGGCCAATCTGATGTTCGACTGGATGTTCCGCGGCGGCGGCGATTTCGGCCGCGGCGCCACCATCGCCATCGTCATCATGCTGGCCGTCATCCCCATCATGGTCTGGAACATCCGCCAGGCCAACCGCGAGGCGGGAGGGAACTGACATGGCGGGCGCCACCGGAAAATCCTTCCTCGGCCGCTTCGGCGTGCATCTGGCCGTGTTCGTCTTCGTGGCCCTGTGGACCATCCCCACGCTCGGCATCCTGGTCTCCTCGCTGCGCGACAAGGACCAGATCGTCGCCTCCGGCTGGTGGACGTCGCTGACCAGTTCCACCCGCACCGAGGCCGGACGCCTCGGCACCGCCGCCGACCAGGCGGAAAAGGACGGCAAGTACCTCATCGCCGGCAACCTGTTCGGCGCGGGCGATGCCCGCACGCTCACCGCCTTCGGCACGCGCGCCCAGGAGCCGACGAAATATGCCGCCGGCGACACCGCCGATCTCGGCGAGGGCGTGACGCTGCAGGTCAACGACGACGGCTCCTATGTCATGGCCTCGCCCAAGGCGTTCGAGGGCGAGCGCGCGCGGCGCGTCTATTTCGCGGCCTCCGCGCCGCCCAGGTTCACCACCGACAACTACCGCACCGTGCTGTTTTCCGAAGGCATCGGCCGTTCCTTCCTGAACTCGCTGACGGTGACGATCCCGGCCACGGTCATCCCCATCCTGATCGCCGCCTTCGCCGCCTATGCGCTGGCCTGGATGCGCTTTCCCGGCCGCGCGCTGCTCATCGCCGTCATCATCGGCCTGCTGGTCGTGCCGCTGCAAATGTCGCTGATCCCGCTGCTCAAGCTCTACAACGGGGTGGGAAGCTTCTTCGGCGTGCCGTCCAAGACCTATCTCGGCATCTGGCTGGCGCATACCGGCTTCGGCCTGCCCTTCGCCATCTACCTGCTGCGCTCCTACATCGCCGGCCTGCCGCGCGAGATCATGGAATCGGCGCGCATCGACGGCGCCAGCGACTTCGAGATCTTCGTCAAGATCGTGCTGCCGCTGTCCTTCCCGGTGCTGGCGTCCTTCGCCATCTTCCAGTTCCTGTGGGTGTGGAACGACCTTCTGGTGGCGATGGTTTTCCTGGGCACGGAGGCCGACCAGATCGTGCTGACCGCCAAGCTCAACGCGCTGCTCGGCTCGCGCGGCGGCGACTGGGAAATCCTCACCACCTCGGCCTTCGTCACCATTCTGGTGCCGCTGGTCGTGTTCTTCTCGCTGCAGCGCTACTTCGTGCGCGGGCTGCTGGCGGGTTCGGTGAAGGGAGGCTGAGAATGACTCTCGATGCTCGCCCCCACCCCTCAACCCTCCCCACAAGGGGGAGGGGAGTCGCTGTCGCTTGCGCATTCTGGCTCGGCCGATCGGCGGGGATGGCGGTGACGCTGACGTCCCCCTCGCCCTTGTGGGGAGGGGTGAGGGGCGGGGGTTATCTTCACGCTGGGGAGGCTGCATGACCGACGGCAGCACGGTTGCACACGACCGCGACTGGTGGCGCGGGGCGGTGATCTACCAGATCTATCCGCGCAGCTACCAGGACACCGACGGCGACGGCATCGGCGACCTGAAAGGCATCACCCGCCGGCTGGGCTACGTCGCCGCGCTGGGCGTGGACGCCATCTGGGTCTCGCCCTTCTTCAAGTCGCCGATGAAGGATTTCGGCTACGACGTGAGCGACTATCGCGACGTCGACCCGATGTTCGGGCGGCTCGCCGATTTCGACGCGCTGGTGGCCGAGGCGCACAGGCTCGGCCTGAAGGTGATGATCGACCTCGTGCTGTCGCACACGGCGGACAGCCACCCCTGGTTCGTCGAGAGCCGGTCGGACCGCAACAATCCGAAGGCCGGCTGGTATGTCTGGGCCGACGCGAAGGCCGACGGCACCCCGCCCAACAACTGGCTGTCCATCTTCGGCGGCTCGGCCTGGCAGTGGGACACCCGCCGCCAGCAATATTACCTGCACAATTTCCTCGCCGAGCAGCCGGACCTCAACTTCCACGACAGGGACGTGCAGGACGCGCTGCTCGACGCCACCCGCTTCTGGCTGGAGCGCGGGGTGGACGGCTTCCGCCTCGACACCATCAACTTCTATTTCCATTCGCAGGGGCTGGAGGACAATCCGCCCCTGCCGCCGGAACAGCGCAACGACCAGACCGCGCCGGCAGTGAACCCCTACAACTATCAGGACCATCTCTACGACAAGAGCCGGCCCGAGAACCTGGCCTTCCTGGAGCGTTTCCGCGCGCTGCTCGATGAATATCCGGCCGCCGCCGCGGTCGGCGAGGTGGGCGATTCCCAGCGCGGGCTGGAGGTGGTGGCCGCCTATACGGCCGGCGGCAAGCGCGTGCATATGTGCTACGCCTTCGACTTCCTGGCGCCCGAGAAGATCAGCGCCGCGCGCGTGCGCGCCGTGCTGGAGGAGTTCGGCAAGGTGGCCGCCGACGGCTGGTCGTGCTGGGCCTTCTCCAACCACGACGTGGTGCGCCACGCCACCCGCTGGGCGGCGGCCGAGGCCGACCCGCTGGCCTATCTCAAGGTGGTCTCGGCGCTGTTGATGTCGCTGCGCGGCTCGGTCTGCCTCTTTCAGGGCGAGGAACTGGGCCTCACCGAAGCGGACCTCGCATTCGAGGACCTGCGCGACCCCTACGGCATCCGCTTCTGGCCCGAGTTCAAGGGGCGCGACGGCTGCCGCACTCCGATGGTGTGGGACGCGGATGCGAAGAACGGCGGCTTCTCCGACGCGAAGCCATGGCTGCCGGTGCCGCGCGAGCATCTGGCGCGGGCCGTGGGCGCCCAGCAGGGCGACGCCGCCTCGCTGCTGGAGCACTACCGCCGCTTCCTCGCCTTCCGCCGCAACCATTCGGCGCTGGCCAAGGGCGACATCGAATTCATCGCCGGCGATGGCGACGTGGTGGCGTTTTCGCGCCGCGAGGGCAACGAGCGCATCGTCTGCGCCTTCAACCTCGGCAGCCGGCCGGCCGAACTGGAGCTTGGCGCGGGCGCCCTGCTGCCGCTCGCCGGCCACGGCTTTTCCAGCCAGTCGGGCGCGGGGCCGCTGCGCCTTGCCGGCTACGGGGCATGGTTCGGGCGGGTCGGCTGAAACGGACAGGGAAAAATAGAAGGGGGAGAAAAATCATGGCCGATCTGACGCTTCGACAGGTGAAGAAGTCCTACGGCAACGTGCATGTTCTCCACGGCATCGACCTCGACATCGCCTCGGGCGAGTTCATCGTCTTCGTCGGTCCCTCCGGCTGCGGCAAGTCCACGCTGCTGCGCACCATAGCCGGGCTGGAGGACATCACCTCGGGCGAGCTGAAGATCGACGGCGAGCTGGTCAACGACGTGCCGCCGTCCAAGCGCGGCATCGCCATGGTGTTCCAGTCCTACGCGCTCTATCCGCATATGAGCGTCTACGACAACATGGCCTTCGGTATGCGGATCGCCGGCGAGAGCAAGGCCGAGATCGACCGGCGGGTGCGGCAGGCGGCAGAGATCCTGCAACTGACGAAATATCTCGACCGGCTGCCGCGCGCCATGTCGGGCGGCCAGCGCCAGCGCGTCGCCATCGGCCGCGCCATCGTGCGCAACCCCAAGGTGTTCCTGTTCGACGAGCCGCTGTCCAACCTCGATGCCGCGCTGCGCGTGGCTACCCGCATCGAGATCGCCAAGCTAAAGGAGTCCATGCCGGCGACGACGATGATCTACGTCACCCACGACCAGGTCGAGGCGATGACACTGGCGGACCGCATCGTCGTGCTGAAGGACGGCCATGTCGAGCAGGTCGGCACGCCGATGGAGCTCTACAAGAAGCCGGGCAACCTGTTCGTGGCGCAGTTCATCGGCTCGCCGGCCATGAACATCCTGCCGGCGACGGTGGAAAAGGCCGGCGCCGCCACGCTGCTGAGCCATTCCGGCGGCCGCAGGGTCACGGTGCCGATCGCCACGCCCGCTTCCGCGAAGGGCACGGCGGTGGCCTTCGGCGTGCGGCCGGAGGATCTGGCGATCGCGACCGGCGCCGACCACCTGTTCGAGGGCAGGGTGGACTATATCGAGCAACTGGGCGAGGTGCAGCTCGTCTATGTCGACATCGGCCGCGACGGAGAGCCGCTGGTGGCGAAGCTGCCGGGCAATGCCGAGGTCACGCGCGGCACCGTGCTGCGGCTCGCGGCCGATGCGCAGGACCTGCACATATTCGACGGCGAGGGCCGTTCCTTCGCCCATCGCGAGGCAGCGGCAGAGGCCGCCTGACCAGGTGCCGGGCAAAATAAAAGCGGCGGGACAAGCCCGCCGCTTTGAGGATAGAGGGTGCAGTGCGCGTCAGTGACGGAACTGCTCCTGAATCTGGTTGGTCGCCCGGTCGCGGGTGTTGTCCTGCTGGACCTTCTTGACCTTCTGCGGGATCGAGGCGGTGTAGGAGCTGTCGACCGAGTTGGCCTGGGGCAGCGTGTCTTCCGAACCGTAGTGGTCGCTGCCGGCAAACGCGGTGCCGGAGGCAATCAGAAGGGCGGCGGTGGCAAGAGCGATCTTCTTCATTTTCGTGCTCCAAAATCTTCAATGTTGCGTCCGTCAAACGGCGTCTTGGGAGGTTGCGTCGTTCGGACAGCGCTGATTTGGGACCCCCGGCCTGCACTTTCCAATCACGAAATTGTTCCGCCTGGCCCAAGAATCCGAGGGTTGAACCCGTGCGGTTCCTCTCTAGCGGACAAATAAGCTGTTTTATTCAATGATTTGTGAGATTTCATCCGGACTTGGTTACCTCGATGTTACTTAGCCGGCGTTCACACCGTCGTGCACGCATCGTCAACCGGAAGCGGCTGGAAAAGGCCCGGTCGGCGGCAATCGGCTGCATCGTTGGCCGGTCTTTGGTGGTGGCCTCATGCGGCGGCGGGCGCTGCGGCTTGAGCCGGCCCGGGCGGGGCGATAGAACTGTGGCGGAAGCCAT
This sequence comes from Mesorhizobium sp., assembly GCA_035325625.1. Lineage (GTDB taxonomy): Bacteria > Pseudomonadota > Alphaproteobacteria > Rhizobiales > Rhizobiaceae > Mesorhizobium. The sequence goes on from DAOKZN010000041.1 coordinate 11,670, forward strand.
GATCGCCGAGGCCGCGGGCCCGACCTGGAAAGGAAGAAGACGATGTTGCGCAAGACGGATTTCTTCATTGACGGAAAATGGATCGCCCCGGCGGTGCCGAAGGAACTGGAGGTCATCAACCCGGCCGACGAGCAGCCCTTCGCGGTGATCTCGCTGGGCTCGG
>DAOKZN010000042.1:0-11759 GCA_035325625.1 Mesorhizobium sp.
TTCTGGCCTATCTGGTGCGGCGGCTTCTGGAGAACGGCGCCAATTCCTCCTTCGTCCACCAGTTGACCGACGAGGCCGTGCCGCCCGAGGCGATTGCCCGGGATCCGCTGGAGATCGTGGAAATGCACGGGCCGGCGGCCAATCCCAACATCGCCAAGCCCGTCGCGATCTTCGGCGACGGGCGCCGCAACGCCCGTGGCTGGGACATCACCGATCCCGTGACGCTGGCCGCGATCGACGAGGGCAGGGCGGCCTTTTCCGGTCCCGACCGCTGGCGGGCGAAGCCGCTCACCCGCGCCGCGGGCAAGGGCCGAAAGCGCGCCGTTGCCAATCCCGCCCAGCCGGACGAAGTCGTCGGCTCGGTGGTCGAGGCGACGAAGGAGCAGGTGGGCGAGGCGGTGGGCATCGCGGTTGCGGCGCAGCCGGCCTGGGCGGCGCGGCCCGTTTCGGAGCGTGCCGAAATCCTGCGCCGGGCTGCCGACCTTTACGAGAAGAACGCGGTCGAGTTCTTCGCGCTCGCCGCGCGCGAAGCCGGCAAGACGCTGGCCGACGGCGTGGCCGAGGTGCGCGAGGCGGTGGATTTCCTGCGCTACTACGCCGAGCAGGCCGCCGCGGCCGAGACGGGCACGGAGGCGCGCGGGGCGATCGCATGCATCTCGCCGTGGAACTTTCCGCTCGCCATCTTCACCGGCCAGATCGCGGCAGCCCTCGTCACCGGCAACAGCGTCATCGCCAAGCCGGCCGAGCAGACGCCGCTGATCGCCTTCCGCGCCGTCGAGATGCTGCATGAGGCCGGCGTACCGCAGGACGTGCTCCAGCTTCTGCCGGGCGACGGACCGGACGTGGGCGCGCCGCTGACGGCCGATCCGCGCATCGCCGGGGTCTGCTTCACCGGCTCGACCGAGGTCGCCAAGCTGATCGAGAAGCAACTGGCCGAAACAGCCGCGCCCGACGCCATGCTGATCGCCGAGACCGGGGGGCTGAACGCCATGGTGGTGGATTCCACCGCGCTGCCCGAGCAGGCGGTGCGCGACATCCTGGCCTCCGCCTTCCAGAGCGCCGGCCAGCGCTGTTCGGCGCTGCGCGTGCTCTACGTGCAGAAGGACGTGGAGGCAAAGACGCTGGCGATGCTGAAGGGCGCGCTTGAAGCGCTCACCGTCGGCAACCCTTGGGAGATCGCAACCGATGTCGGCCCCGTCATCGACGACGAGGCGAAGAAGTCCATCGGCGACTATTGCGCGCAGATGGAGCGCGACGGCAAGCTGCTTGCCCGGCTGGACGTGCCGAAGGACGGCCGCTTCGTCGCTCCCGCGGTGCTCCGCGTGAAGGGGATCGAGGAGATGCAGCGCGAGGTGTTCGGGCCGGTGCTGCATGTCGCCACCTTCGAGGCCGACAAGATCGATTCCGTCATCCGCGACGTCAACGCCAAGGGTTTTGGGCTCACCTTCGGCCTGCACACCCGCATCGAGGGCCGCGCCCAGCATTTCGTCGACGGCATCCATGCCGGCAACATCTATGTCAACCGCAACCAGATCGGCGCCGTGGTTGGCTCGCAGCCCTTCGGCGGCGAGGGGCTTTCCGGCACCGGGCCGAAGGCCGGCGGCCCGCACTATCTGCGCCGCTTCCGGAAAGGCGCCGAAGCGGGCACGGAACTGGCCGAAGCGCGCGCGGCGACCGCCAAGGAACTTGCCGACAACATGCCCGATCCCGCACTGGGCGACTGGGCGACGCGGCACGACCGCGTGGCGATCCTCAGAAAACACCTGCGCGGCAAGGGCGCGGCGGCGATCGCGGCTTCCGCCAGGCTCGATTTCGGCCAGGTGGACCTGCCCGGCCCGACCGGCGAGGCCAACACGCTGGCGCTCGCCCCGCGCGGGCGGGTGCTGGCCCTCGGCCCCGATGCCGAGACGCTGCTGGCGCAGGCGGTGCAGGCGCTGGCCGCCGGCAACGCGGTGCTGGCCGTGGCGCCCGGCGCGGCGGCCGCCCTTTCCACACTCACCGGCAAGGGGCTGCCGATCGCGGCGCTCGACGCGCGGCTCGATCCGGCAGCGCTCGCCTCGTTGCCGGTCGATGTGGCGGCGTTCTCGGGAACCGCGGGCGAGGCACGCGCGCTGCGCCGCGCGCTTGCCGGGCGTGGCGGGCCGATCGTGCCGCTGGTCGGCGAAGCGCTCTACCCGGCCGCCTATGCGCATGAGCGCGCCGTCTGCGTGGACACCACGGCGGCGGGCGGCAATGCCAGCCTGCTGGCGGCGGCGTGAGCCGATGAAAAAAGCGCGGCGGTTTCGGCCGCCGCGCCCCTGGTCGTCAGAACCTGTACGGGCGGCTTACGCGCCCTCGACCACCGAAAAGCCTTCGAACTGCGGATGGCCGACATAGTGGACCTTGGTGGTCCCGGCGTTCTTGTGCGCGGCACGGAAGTTGTCGGATTTGGTCCAGGCGGCGAAATCGGCCTCGCTCGCCCACACCGTGTGCGAGGCGAACAGCGTGTAGCCTTCCGCCTCGTTGAACGGGCCGCGCAGCAGGTGGAATTCCTTGAAGCCGGCCATTTCGGAGAGCGAGGAGTCGCGGTTCTTCCAGACCGATTCGAAGGCGTCCTCGGAGCCCTTCTGCACCTTGAAGCGGTTCATGGCGATATACATGGCGTTCCTTTCGTTTGACGATTGAATTGGCGGGCAGGCTCAGCGGGCTATGCCCAGCGGCAGGGTGAAGGCCCAGCTCGACCTTCCGGCCTGCGGAGGAATGGGCGGGAAGGGGGCTGCGCGCCGCACCACGGCAAGGGCGGCCTGGTCGAGCTCGGGCGAGCCGGAACTGCGGATGACCCTGATGCCGCCCACTCCGCCGCCGGCATCGACCACAAAGGCCACCTGCACGTCGCTGCGGGCCCGCATGCGCGCCAGGCTCGAAATGTTGCGCACCGCGCGCCGCAGCCTGGCGGCCACCTTGCCGGGATAGTTGGAGACGGCGGCGTTGCCGGCGCTCGATGCCGCGCCGCCCCGCGAGGCGTTGGCCGTGGTGCCCGCCGCCTCGCCCTGGGCGACGCCGCGGCGCGTGTCCGCCACGCCGCTTCCGCCGGAGCCGGCCTTGGGCTTCTCCGTGGCGGCCTTTACCGGCGTGTTCTCGGCTTTCCTGGCAGGCTTTGCCTCCCGGACGGGCTCTTTGCGGGGCTTTTCCTTTTCGGCCTTGGCGACCGTCTTCTTCTCGACGGGCTTCGGCTTCTCCGCTTCGGCGGCGACGCGCTCGGCGGTTTCGACCGGCGCCATTTCGCTCGGGGGCGTGGGGGAGGGCGTCTTCTCTGCCTCGACGCTTTCGACGGGAGCCGCTTTGCTGGGCACCGCCGGGACGGGCGTGTCCGGCTGCTCCGCGACCTGCTCGGCATGTTCGGGAACGGCGGTCTCGTCCTCGACGGGCTGGAGCGTGCGTGCGGTCAGGATTTCAGGGGCAGGATCGGCGGCTGTCGGCGGGGGCGCCTCAGCCACCGCCTCGGCAATGGCCTGCTCGGTTATCGGCGCAACCGTTTCCGGCGCGGCCTCGACCGCTTCCGCCGGCGCCGCTTCCACCACTTCCGTCTCGGCCGGCGCCACCGCATTCGCCACCGGCACTGCGGCCGCCGCGACGGTCTGGACCGGCTTGGGCTCGAGCATCGTCACCAGCGTGACCTGGGTGGTGTCGGGCAGGTCGGCCGTCTCGCCCGCCGCAACCTGGTCTTCAGGCGCATTGCCGAGAAGCATGACGCCGGCCTGCTCGGAACCCGCGATCATCACCGCCTCGTGGTTTTCGGCCAGCAGGAAGGCGGCTGCGGCCATGTGCAGCAGGCAGGAAGCGGCAAGCGCCGCCTTCCACTTGCGCCGGCGCTCCGCCGGCTTGGTGCGGGCGGTGTCGAGCGGCTCGCCGGGGACGGTGCGAAGCTCGGCGCTCGCCCGCGCCAGGCTCGCGCGTTCGGGTATGTCGCGGCTCGTCCAGTGCAGCGCGCCACGCGGGATCGCGAAGCCGGGATCGTCGGGCTCCGCCGGCATGGCGCCGAACCCGGCCAGAGGCCAGGCCGGGCCGCGTGTCGAGAAGGCTGGTTCCAGATGGGCCAAGACCGCACCGTGCCCGTTCAAACGCCGAAGGCGATGCCGGCCTTGCTGTCGGTCTTGAGCTGGCGCATGCAGGCGGACGTCTCGACGCCGACGCCCGTGCAGTCGGTGGCGCTGTTGACCAGAACGCGGCTGATCTTGCCGCAATCCGTGCCGGCAAGGTCGAAGCGCACGACCTTGGTCTTGCCGGCCGGCAGGTCCTTGAAGTCCAGAACGGTCAGCCGGTCGACCACGCCGGCCTCGTTGAACAGCGCGATCTCGAACGCCGCCTTGGAAAGGTCGGCGCCGAGCTCGTTCTTCACCACGAAGGTGAGGCGGCAGCCCTTGTCGGAGGGCTGCGCGCCGTTGAGCTCGAGGCTGAGCGCGGAGGCGCTTCCGGCCGTCGCCTCCTGCGCGGCCGCGCCCCAGGAAATCGCTGTCGCCACGGCTGCCGAGAAAATAAGGGTTGCCGTCTTCATGGTTGCGTCAGCCTCCGAATCTCATGGTTGCCGCCAGCTTCAGCGTCACGCCGGGCTCGTAGACGGTGCTCGTCGTCGTGGCGTTCAGCGGATTGGCGTATTTCACGTCGAAGAGGTTGTCCACGCGGAAATCGAGCTTCAGGTTGTCGTTGGCCTTGTAGCTGGCGAAGGCGTTGACCAGCGTGTAGTCCTCCGCCGCGTCGTTGCCCTTCGGCCTGCCATTATACTGCACCTCGCCGCCGACCGTCAGCCGGTCCTCGAAGAAGCGGAAGCCCAGCTGGGCCGTGACCTGCGAGGAAGGCACCGTCAACAGATCCTCGCGCTCGCCGGCATAGGAGACGGTGTGGCCGTCGATGACCGAGGCCGAGAGGCCGGCGAAGCCCCAGCCGGCGTCGTAGACGCTTTCGAGCTCGAAGCCGCGGATCTTGGCGTTGGCATAGTTCTGGTACTGGTAGCAGGTGGGGACGTAGTAGCCGCCCGGCACGAAGACCGGCGGCACGTTGCGCAGGAACGGACACCCCGGCTCGCCCGCGTCGAGCGAGGCGCCGCCGATATAGTCATCGACGTCGTTGTTGAAGTAGGCCGCCTTGAGGCGCAGCGCGTCGTCGCCCTGGAACACCCCGTCCGCCTTGTAGTTGACGCCGAATTCCCAGGTCTTGCCGGTTTCCGGCCGCAGGTTCGGATTGGGCAGGAAGGGGAACACCACGCCAGCCGGATGCAGGCCGCTGATCAGCGTCTCGCTGAGCGAGGGCGAGCGGTAGCCTTCGGCATAGGTGCCGTAGAACTGCAGGCCTTCCAGGCTGGGGCCGTCGAACGGCGAGACGCCGACGGTGATGCGCGGCGACACCCGGTCGCCCGAGGTTTCGGTGCCGTCGCCCTTGAGGCTGTAGCTGTCGTAGCGCAGCCCGGCGATGACCTCCAGCCAGTCCCAGGAGACCTTGTCCTGGATGTAGGCGCCGGAAACGCGGCGCTTGCCCGAAGGCGTGTAGAAGGCGTCGCCGCCCGAGGTGCCGGTGGTGTCGACGTCGTCGCTCACCCAGTCGCCGCCATAGGTCAGCTCGTGGCCGAACTGGCCGGTCTCGAAGCGCGAGGTGTTCCAGATGTCGAAGCCGCCGGTGCCGACGTCGTAATCGGCCTTGGAGCCGATCGGCAGGACCACCGGCAGTCCGGTGACGGGATCGTAGCGGCCGCCGACCGGGACAAGGCTGGTCTGGCCGAGCTTGGTCTTGTTGAACGATGCGTTGATGTGCAGGTCGAGCCAGCTCTTGGCGTCGTCGGTGATGTTGTAGCGGGCGGTGAAGGTGTTCTGCTTCAGGTCGAGGTCATAGGCCGGCCTGCCGCCGCTGATCTCGTTCCACTGGTCGCTGGAGCCGACCCAGCCGAGCTTCAGCTCGCTGTTCTCGGAAGGCCGGATCGTGGTCTTGAGCAGACCGCCCAGAACCTCGAAGCCGCTGCCGGCAACCTTGTTGCCGCCGCCGTCCTTGTAGTCGCCATAGTCGCGGTAGACGATGTTGCCCAGCGCGTCCAGGTTGTCGCTGAAGCGGTAGGCGCCGGTGGCGCTGGTGGTCCAGCCGTGGCCGTTGCTCTCGTAGGCGCCCGTCACGGAAGCGGCCCAGGTCTCGTCCGGCTTGAGGAAGTCGGTCGCATCCTTGGTGTCGAAGAAGACGACGCCGCCGATGGCGCCGGAGCCGTAGGTGTTGGCGACCGGGCCGCGGATCACGTCCACCGACTTCACCAGTTCCGGGTCGATGTAGAAGGTCGATTGGGTGCCGTGGTCGGAGCGCTGGAAGTCCTGGCGCGCGCCGTCCACGATCACGGCGACGCGGCCGAAGTCCTGGAGGCCGCGGATGTTGATGGAGGAGGCGACACGCCGGGAATCGGCCTGCACCGCCACGCCCGGCACGCCGAACAGCATCTCGTTCGGGGTGGCGGCCATGCGCCGCTCGATCTGCTCGCGGTCGACATGGCTTGAGGAAGACAGGCTTTCGATCGCCGACTCGCCGATGCGGCTGGCCAGCATGATCCTGTCGAGAAGCGTGGTGCCGGAAGCCTTCTTGGCCTCGGCGTCCTGCTTTTCCTGCTCTGTCTGCTGCCCGTTCGCCTGTGCGGCCTGCTGCGCATGCGCCGACGCCGCAAAAAGCGCGGTCGCCGCCACGCCCGCCAGCAGCGCGGTCAGCCCGCCGGCCGCCCTACGGCTTACCGGCCCGGATGCTTCGCCGGCCCGTCCCCAATTCGCCAACCCCATCGCAGTCGAACTCCAAAATCCTCGTTGCATGCTGGCTGGCGGAGGCGCTTGCTCGCATTTTTGATCGTGCCCGGCATCTTAAATGTTGACTCATCTAGTCCGGTATTGCACTGACTAATAAACATGATTATTCAAGTCAACAAATGAATCGGATTTTTAGCGGGCGCTTTCCCACGGGCCCGTTTCCAAGCAGGAGCCGATCCGAATGAACACGCACGATCCAGACAATTTCCGCTCCCGTTTCCGTCGGTTCGAAACGCAAGCGCCCGTGCGCTCCGAACGCATCCCGCTTTCGGTCCGGACGCTCTCGTCCAACGCCCTGTTCCAGGGCGAGCACGAGATCGGCATCGAGCATCACGGGGCGCTCTACCGGCTCAAGATCACCCGGCAGGGCAAGCTCATTCTCAACAAGTAAGGTGCAGACATGGACCAGCGCGTAAGACCCGCCCCTCACGAGATCAGGCGGGCACGCTCGGAAAATCCGAAGATGCGCGAGCGCGATCTCGCCGCCCAACTGGGGGTCTCCGAAGCCGAATTCCTGGCTGCCCATTGCGGCGAGGGCGTGGTGCGCGTGGAGGCGCTGGCCAACGATCTCCTGACCGGGCTGGAGGCCGTGGGCGAGGTGATGGCGCTGACGCGCAACGACAGCGCCGTGCACGAGAAGATCGGCGTCTACGACAAGGTCGTGACCGGCGAGCACAGCGCGCTGGCGCTCGGCGAGAACATCGACCTGCGCATCTTCCCGAAGGTGTGGGCACACGGCTTTGCGGTGGAGAAGCGCGACGGCGACGACATCCGGCGCAGCCTGCAATTCTTCGATGCGGCCGGCGAGGCCGTGCACAAGGTGCATCTGCGCCCTGGGTCCAATCTCTACGCCTATCAGAAGCTGGTCGCCCGCCTGCAATCTGCCGACCAGTCGCCGGTCATTTCCGTGGCGCCCGCACCCGCCGACCCGGACGCGGAGGTTTCCGGCACCCCGACCGACGCGGACGCCCTGCGCGAGAACTGGAGCAAGCTCACCGACGTGCACCAGTTCTTCGGCATGCTGCGCAAGCTGAAGCTCGGCCGCAGGCAGGCGGTGCGCATGGTCGGCGCAGACTATGCCTGGCCGCTCGAAGCCGGCGCTGTGCCGGCGATGTTCGATCGCGCGGTGGCGGCGCAGGTGCCGATCATGTGCTTCGTCGGCAACCGCGGCTGCATCCAGATCCATTCCGGTCTGGTCAGCAATATCAAGCCGATGGGGCCATGGCTTAACGTGATGGACGAGACCTTTCATCTGCACCTGCGCACCGACCACATCGCGGAGGTCTGGGCCGTGCGCAAGCCGACGAAGGACGGTTACGTCACCTCGCTGGAAACCTACGACTCGAACGGACGCATGATCATCCAGTTCTTCGGCAAGCGCCACGAAGGCGAGGTCGAGCGCGCCGACTGGCGCACCCTGGCCGAGAGCCTGCCGCGCCTTGCCGCGCCGGTGGCGGCATAGGAGAGCTGTAATGAAACTCCTGCGTGGGCTGGCGCTGGCGGCCGGCTTCGGCCTTTCCGTTCTGGCGGGGGGCGGCACCCCGGCGGCAGCGGAGGGGGCGGTGTTCGCCGACACCTCGCGCATCGCCTCGATCGGCGGGGCCGTGACCGAGATCGTCTTCGCGCTGGGCGAGGAGGGCCGTCTCGTCGCCCGCGATTCGACCAGCCTCTACCCGGAGGCTGCGCTCAAGCTGCCAGACCTGGGCTACATGCGCCAGCTTTCGCCGGAAGGCGTGCTTTCGGTGAACCCGACCGGCATCCTGGCCCTGCAGGGCAGCGGCCCGCCGCAGGCCATCGAGGTGCTGAAGACCGCGAGCGTGCCCTATATCGAGGTGCCCGAGAGCTATGACCACGAAGGCATCCTCACGCGCATCCGCGTCGTCGGCAAGGCGCTGGGCGCCGATGCCAGGGCCGAGGCGCTGGCGGCCGAAGTGGATGCCAAGCTGAAGGCGGCCGAAGACCGAACCGCCGCGCTCAAGGAGCGCAAGCGGGTGCTGTTCGTGCTGTCGCTGGCCGGCGGCAAGGTGCTGGCCTCCGGTTCCGGAACGGCCGCCGACGGCATGATCCGGCTGGCCGGCGGTGTCAACGCCGTCGAAGGCTACGAGGGCTACAAGCAGCTTTCCGACGAGGCGATCGTCACCGCCCGGCCCGACGTGGTGCTGGTGATGGACCATGCGGGACCGGGCGTGTCCGAAGCAGATCTGTTCGCCAACCCCGCGATCGCGCAGACGCCGGCCGGCACCGCCCACAGGCTGGTGCGCATGGACGGCGGCTATCTGCTGGGCTTCGGCCCGCGCGCGGCCGACGCCGTCAACGACCTGGCCGCCGCGCTCTATGGCGGCCAGTCCACCCATTGAGCGGCCGGGCAGCATGGTGGACCAGTCGATCGCCGGCCCTGCCGGCATGATGGCGCGCCCGGCCGGCGACCGTTCCGGCCGAGCCCTGCTGGCGCTCGCGGCCCTTGCCGCGGGCCTCGTCGCGGTGGCGCTGTTCAGTCTGGCGTCCGGCGCTTCCGACGCTTCGGCGCTGGGCGTTTTGCGCCACTGGTTCTCCGGCGCGCCCGCCGATGCGCTGAGCGCGCGGGACCGCGTCATCATCCACGACATCCGCTTGCCGCGCGTCATCATGGGCGTGCTGGTGGGCGCGGCGCTGGCCGTTTCGGGCGCCGTCATGCAAGGCCTGTTCCGCAACCCGCTGGCCGACCCCGGCCTCGTCGGCGTGTCCGCCGGCGCGGGGCTCGGCGCGGTGTCCGTCATCGTGCTGGGCACCACCTCGCTCGCCCCGCTCACGGCCCTTCTCGGCCCGGCGGCGCTGCCGCTGGCCGCCTTCTGCGGCGGCCTCGCCGCCACCTTGATCCTCTACCGCGTCGCCACGCGGCAGGGGCGCACCTCGGTGGCCACCATGCTTCTGGCGGGCATCGCGCTGGCGGCGCTGGCCATGGCGCTGACCGGCATGCTGATATTCATCGCCGACGACCGCCAGTTGCGCGACCTGACCTTCTGGCAGCTCGGCTCGCTGGCCGGCGCCACATGGCAGAAGATCGCCGCGGCCGGCGCCGTCATCCTGCCTGCGCTGGCGGCGATGCCGTTCCTGGCGCGCGGCCTCAACGCACTGGCGCTGGGCGAGGCGACCGCCGCCCATCTCGGCGTGCCGGTGCAGCGGCTGAAATATGCGGCCATCCTATGTGTCTCCGCGGCGGTGGGGGCGGCCGTTGCGGTCAGCGGCGGCATCGGCTTCGTCGGCATCGTCGTGCCGCACCTGCTGCGCCTGGCCATCGGCCCGGACAACCGCTACCTGCTGCCGGGCTCGGCGCTTCTGGGCGCGGCCCTGCTGCTGCTTGCCGATGCCTTCTCGCGCACGATCGTGGCCCCGGCCGAATTGCCGATCGGCATCGTCACGGCGGCGATCGGCGGGCCGTTCTTCCTGTGGATATTGCTGCGCCGGCGCGGCATCGTCGACCTGTGAGGAGAGCGCGATGATCGAGCTGCGCGACGTATCCGTGGCGATCGGCGCCAAGCGCATCGTTTCCGGCATCGAGCTGGAGGCCAGGCCGGGAGAGGTGGCGGCGATCGTCGGGCCGAACGGCTCGGGCAAGTCCACCCTTTTGAAGGCGCTGTCGGGCGACCTCGCCTATGGCGGCCGCATCGCCATCAACGGCCGCGAGGCGGCGGCCATGAAGCCGGCCGAGGCGGCCGCCGTGCGGGCTGTGCTGCCGCAGGCCGCCACGCTGGCCTTTCCCTTCACCGTGCGCGAGATCGTGCGGCTGGGCCTCGTCGGCGGCCGTTCCGGCGCGCTGGCGGGCGAGGCCGAGCGCCTGCCGGAGCGGGCGCTGGCGCGGGTCGATCTGGAAGGCTATGCCGGCCGCTTCTACCAGGAACTGTCGGGCGGCGAGCAGCAGCGCGTGCAGCTTGCCCGCGTGCTTTGCCAGGTCTGGGCGCCCGTGCTGGACGGCAGGCCGCGCTACCTGCTACTGGACGAGCCCGTCTCCAGCCTCGACATCCGCCACCAATTGATGGTGATGGACGTGGCGCGCGATTTCGCGGCGCGGGGCGGCGGCGTGGTCGCCATCCTGCACGACCTCAACCTTGCCGCCATGTACGCCGACCGCATCCACGCCATGCACAATGGCAGGCTCGCCGCTGCCGGCACACCGGGCGAAGTGCTGAACGATGCGCTGATCGAGAAGGTTTTCGGCTGCCGCCTCAAGGTGGGCGCCCTGCCGGCCGGCGGCGCGCCCTTCGTGCTGCCGCAGTCGATCGTCTCCCACTGAAGCGGAAAACGCCGGACGGAGACCCCGCCGCCCCGGGATCAGGCGGCGTGGGGCTCGGCGAAGTCAATGCCCAGCAATTGCTGCATGTTGGGGCGGGCGGCCACGAGGCCGGCGATCGAATGGCTGGCCAGAACCTCGAAGAAGGCGTTGAGCGCCTGGCGCAGCGCCGCGTTCAGCGAGCAGGAATCGATCAGCGGGCATTCCGAGGTGGAGTCCGCCTCGAAACATTCGGCCATGGCGAAGTTCTCTTCCGTCACGCGCACCACGTCGAACAGGGTGATGTCCTCGGCCGGCCGGCCGAGCTTCACGCCGCCATGGCGCCCGCGCACCGTCTCCACCAGCCCGTGCTCCACCAGCGGCTGCAGGATCTTGAACAGGAACAGCTCGGAAACCGAATAGGCCGCCGCGATCTCGGGAATGCGGCTCAACCGCCCGTCATTGGCCGCGCAATACATCAGTATGCGTATGGCGTAGTTGGTCTGGCGCGTGAGTCGCATGGTCATTCCTTCCGAAGCACTGCTTGAAGGCGAATATGGCGCATAGTTTGGAATAATTCCAGACTGGATCGAAAAATAGCTGAATATTTCCGTCAACTTTTTGTGCCAGCGCAAACAGTGCTGCAAAAAGCTGTCGCCAGATGACGCTGCGGCAGCTTGCAAATCATGCTGCGTTGCACAATATTGCGC
>DAOKZN010000043.1:0-8298 GCA_035325625.1 Mesorhizobium sp.
GGGTCGCGTTCCGCCCGGATTGAAACGGGCGGCGAAGCTGCTAGGTTTTCCGGCCGGAAGCTCTCCGGCAGCGGCCGGCCTCGACCGGTTCACCCCGACCGCATGCCTCCAGGCCGCCGACGAGGCCGCCGCGAAGCATCCGTCGCCCGGCTTCCCATCAGCCTGCCCGCCGCCGGCGGGCGCTGCTTTCGAAAGAGGTGCACAATGTTGACGATCACGGCCGTCCTGTTCGCGCTGATCGGGCTGGCACTCGGGGCAGGCGGGCTGCAGCTCGCCTGGCTGGGCGGCAGCCTCTACTATGTCGTGGCCGGGGTCTGGTTCCTGGTCACGGCGGCGCTGCTGTTCAGGCGGCGGCCGGCCGCCCTGTGGGTCTATGCCCTGCTGATCCTGTTCTCGCTCGTCTGGGCGATCTGGGAGGTGGGCTTCGACTGGTGGCAGCTCGGGCCGCGCGGCGGCCTCACCATCCTGCTCGGCCTCTGGCTGCTGACGCCGTGGGTCCGCCGGCCGCTCATGTCCTCAGACACCGCCGGCGGCGGGCGCGGCCCGGCGCAGGTCTGGCCGCTTGCCGGTGCCGTCGCCGTTTCTATCGCCGTCGCCGTCTTCTCGATGTTCCAGGACCCGTCCGCGACCAGGGGCGAACTGCCCACGCAGGCCGTGACGCAGGCGCCGGCCATGGGCGGCGACGTTCCGGACGGCGAATGGCACCAGTACGGCCGCACCCCGTTCGGCCAGCGCTATTCGCCGCTCGACCAGATCAATGCCTCCAATGTCGGGCGGCTGACCGAGGTCTGGCGCTACCGCACGGGCGACGTGAAGCTGCCGGAAGACATCGGCGAGACCACCTATCAGGTGACGCCGCTGAAGGTGGGCGACACGCTCTATGTCTGCACCCCGCACAACTGGGCCATCGCCATAGATGCCGCCACCGGCAAGGAGAAGTGGAAATATGATTCCAGCTCCGGCCTCAATCCGGACCGCCAGCACCAGACCTGCCGCGGCGTGACCTACTGGAAGGACCCGGCCGCGACCGCCGCGGGCCCCTGCGCCGAGCGCGTCTACCTGCCGACCTCCGACGCCCGGCTGATCGCCCTCGACGCCGGGGACGGGAGCGTCTGCGCCAGCTTCGCCGACGGCGGCGTGCTGCACCTCGAAGCCGGCATGCGCTACACGCCGGCCGGCTACTATTATTCGACCTCGCCGCCTGTGGCCGTGGACGGCAAGCTCATCATCGGCGGCGCGGTGAACGACAACTACTCCACCACCGAGCAGTCGGGCGTCATCCGCGCCTTCGACATCCGCACGGGCGCGCTGGTGTGGAACTGGGATTCCGGCAATCCCGACGTGACGACGCCGCTGCCGGAAGGCCAGCACTACACCACCAATTCGCCCAATAGCTGGTCGGTGTTCAGCTATGACGAGGCGCTGGGGCTGGTCTACGTGCCGCTCGGCAACCAGGTGCCGGACCAGCTCGGCATGGGCCGCTCCGCGGCGGTAGAGAAATACTCGTCCTCCATCGTCGCGCTCGACATCGCCTCCGGCCAGGTGCGCTGGGTGCGCCAGACCGTGCACCACGACCTGTGGGACATGGACGTGCCGGCCCAGCCGGCGCTGCTGGACCTGACGAAGGAGGACGGCACCGTCGTGCCGGCGCTCGTCGGGCCGACCAAGCAGGGCGACATCTATGTGCTGGACCGGCGCACCGGCGAGCCGATCGTTCCGGTGACGGAAGCGCCCGCCCCCGGCGGCGCCATCCCGGAAGACTTCTCCGCGCCCACCCAGCCGGTGTCGGCACTGAGCTTCAACCCGCCGCCGCTGGCCGAGAAGGACATGTGGGGCATCAGCCTGTTCGACCAGCTCGCCTGCCGGATCAGCTTCCATCGCCTGCGCTACGAAGGGCGCTACACGCCGCCTTCCCTGCAGGGCACCATCGTCTATCCCGGCAATTTCGGCGTGTTCAACTGGGGCTCCGTCGCCGTCGATCCAGAACGGCAGATCATGTTCGGCATGCCGACCTATCTCGCCTTCACGTCCAGGCTGGTGCCGCGTGCGGACATTCCGCCGAAGGGCGAGGGCGAGAAGGGGTCCGAGCAGGGCCTCAACCGCAACGAAGGCGCGCCCTACGGCGTCGTGATGGGGCCGTTCGTGTCGCCGCTGGGCATTCCCTGCCAGGCTCCGCCATGGGGCTATGTCGCCGGCGTGGACCTGCGCAGCGGCAAGATCGCCTACAAGCTGAAGAACGGCACGGTCCACGACATGACGCCGCTGCCGCTGCCCTTCAAGGTCGGCGTGCCGGGTATCGGCGGCCCCATGCTCACCAAGGGCGGGGTCGCCTTCCTCGGCGCCGCCGTGGACGACTACCTGCGCGCCTACGACGTCACCACGGGGCGGCAGCTCTGGCAGGCGCGGCTGCCGGCGGGCGGGCAGTCGACGCCGATGACCTATCAGACCGCCGACGGCCGCCAGTTCGTGGTGATGGTCGCCGGCGGCCACGGCTCGGTCGGCACCAGGCCGGGCGACTACATCATCGCCTACGCACTTCCGTAGGCGGCCCTGCGGGGCCGGCCCCGCAGGGCCGGCCGGCTCAGACGCGTTCGAGCGCGATGGCTATGCCCTGGCCGACGCCGATGCACATGGTGGCCAGCGCCAGCCTGCCGCCGCGCCGGCCGAGCTCCAGCGCCGCCGTGCCGGTGATGCGGGCGCCCGACATGCCGAGCGGATGGCCGAGCGCGATGGCGCCGCCATTGGGATTGACGTGCTCCGCGTCCTCGGGAATTCCGAGTTCGCGGAGCACGGCTATGCCTTGGGAGGCGAAGGCTTCGTTCAGCTCGACGATGTCGAAGTCCGCCGGCTTCAGGCCGAGCCGGGCGCACAGCTTCTTCGTCGCCGGCGCCGGGCCGATGCCCATGATGCGGGGCGCGACGCCGGCGGTGGCGCCGCCGAGGATGCGCGCGAGCGGGGTGAGCCCGTGCCTGCGCGCCGCGGCTTCCGAGGCGACGATGAGCGCGGCGGCGCCGTCATTGACCCCGGAGGCGTTGCCGGCGGTCACCGTACCGCCTTCCTTCCTGAACGGGGTCGGCAGCCTGGCCAGCGACTCCGCCGTGGTGCCGGCGCGCGGGTGCTCGTCCCTGGCCACCACGACCGCGTCGCCCTTCCGCTGCGGGATCGTCACCGGCACGATTTCCTCGGCCAGCCGTCCGTTCTCCTGCGCGGCCACGGCCCTGGCCTGGCTGCGCGCGGCGAATGCGTCCTGGTCGGCGCGCGACACCGCGAAATCCTCGGCCACGTTCTCGGCCGTCTCCGGCATGGAATCGACGCCGTACTGCCGCTTCATCAGCGGGTTGACGAAGCGCCAGCCGATGGTGGTGTCGTGGATCTCGGCGCTGCGCGAGAAGGCGGTCTCGGCCTTGGGCAGGACGAAGGGCGCGCGGCTCATGGATTCCACGCCGCCGGCGACCAGCAATTCGGCCTCTCCGGCCTTGACGGCGCGGGCGGCGGCGATCACCGCGTCCATACCCGAGCCGCAGAGCCGGTTGATCGTGGCGCCCGGCACCTCCTGCGGCAGCCCGGCCAGCAGCAGCGCCATGCGCGCCACGTTGCGGTTGTCCTCGCCCGCCTGGTTGGCGCAGCCGTAGATGACGTCGTCCACGGCGCCCCAGTCCACCGACGCGTTACGCTCCATCAGCGCCTTCAGCGGCACGGCGCCGAGGTCGTCGGCCCGCACCGGCGACAGGACGCCGCCGAAGCGGCCGATCGGCGTGCGGATATAGTCGCAGATATAGGCATCAGCCATGGTCAAGCCGCCTTCCCTTTCGCAGTTCCTTCATGCGCCGCCCTGGTGCGGGCCTGCAGGGCCCGCAGGGTGGAGAGTTCCAGCTCCGTCGGCAGCGGCGTCTCTTCCAGCAGCTCGGCGAACTTCACCGTCCAGCCGCAGGTTTCCTGGACCTTCTCGCGCGTCACCCCGGGATGCAGCGACACGACGGTGAATTCCTTCGTCACCGGGTCGGGCTTCCAGATGGCGAGATCGGTGATGAGCAGCGTCGGTCCGGCCGTGTCGATGCCCAGGCGCTGGCGATGGTCGCCGCCGTCGCCATGGCCGAAGGAGGTGTAGAAATCTATCTTCTCGACCATGCCGCGCCGCGACTGCGCCATGGTGATGTAGATCTGCCCGCACGACGTGGCGATCTCCGGCGCGCCTCCCCCGCCGGGCAGGCGGGTCCTGGGGTGGGCGTAGTCGCCGATGACGGTGGTGTTGATATTGCCGAACCTGTCGATCTGCGCCGCCCCGAGGAAGCCGATGGAGATGCGGCCGCCCTGCAGCCAATAGCGGAACATCTCCGGCACCGAGACGGTGGTGACCGCCGTGTCGCAGAGCTCGCCGTCGCCGATCGACAGCGGCAGCACGTCGGGCGCGGTGCCGATCGTGCCGCTCTCGTAGATCAGGGTGATGTCGGGCGCATGGGTCAGCCGCGCCACGTTGCAGGCGGCCGAGGGCGCGCCGATGCCGACGAAGCAGACGTCGTCGCCCTTCAGCGCGCGCGAGGCGGCGATCGTCATCATCTCGGCGGGGGTGAACTCGGTGAACTCGCTCATGCCGCTTTCCTCAGATGCTCGACGCGGGCGGCAAAATCGTCGGCCGTCCTTTCCATAACGTTCTTCTGCATCCACTCGCGGAACCTGTCCCGGTCCGCGGCGATCTCGTCCCATTCGAGATAGGCGGCGTTGTCGCGCGCATAGTAGCCGTGCGTGTAAGAAGGGTGCGAGCCGCCGGGCACCACCGATATCGCCGCTATGGTCCAGCCCGGCAGCACGGTGAGGTTAGGGTGGAGATCGTCGAAGTCGTCGACCACCTCCTCGACCGTGACCACCGCCTTGCGCGCCGCAAGCACCGCCTCCTTCTGGATGCCGACGATGCCTTCCACCAGCACGTTGCCCTTGCGGTCGGCCTTCTGCGCGTGGATGAAGGTCACGTCCGGCCGCAGCGCCGGCACGGCGGCCAGCACCTCGCCGGTGAACGGGCAGGTCACGGTCCTGATGTTCGGGTTCACCGCCGGCAGGCCGGCGCCGCGATAGCCGCGGAAGACGGCGAAGGGCAGGCCGGCCGCGCCTGCCTCATAGGCGTTCGCCATGCCGGCATGGCTGTGCTCCTCCAGTTCGACGGCGCGCGGCCAGCCGTTCTCGACCGCGTCGCGCGCGCGCCGCAGCAGGCCGACACCCGGATTGCCGATGTAGGAAAAGACGATCTTCCGCGCCATCCCCATGCCGATCATCTGGTCGTAGATCAGGTCCGGCGTCATGCGGATCAGGACGAGATCCCTGAAGCCCTGGCGGATCGCCTCATGCGCGGCAGCGGTGGGGATCAGATGCGTGAATCCCTCGAAAGCGACGCTGTCGCCGTCCTTCAGGTTTTCGGCAACGGCTTGCGGCAGGGGCAGGAACTTGGCCATGGCGCCTTCTCCCATTCGTCAGAAAGTTCGTATTGCGAACATTTGTATTATATGTGATACATTCGCACGGTAGCCGCCGGAAAGTCAAGCCCGAAGGCGATGCCGGAGGCGATGGAGGCCGCACATGCGCGACGAGGCAGCTTCACGCGACCATGTGAACTCGCTGGAGCGCGGGCTCGGCGTGATGGAGATCCTCGCCGCCCATCCCTCCGGCCTGACGCTGACCGAGACGGCCGAGAAGGCCGGGCTGACGCGCGCCGGCGCGCGCCGCTTCCTGCTCACGCTGGTGGCGAGCGGATATGCCACGCAGACCGGCCGGCTGTTTTCGCTGTCGCCGCGCCTGCTGTCGGTGGCGCGCACCTGGCTTCAGGGCACCTCGCTGTGGACCTTCGCCGAGCCCTTCATGCGCGAGACCGCGGCGGCGCTGGAGGAATCCTGCTCGGCCGCCACCCTGTCGGGCGAGGACGTGGTCTATGTGGCGCGCGTCGCCGGCCCGCGCATCATCAGCCTGGAATTGCATGTCGGCTCGCGCCTGCCGGCCTATTGCACGGCCATGGGGCGCGTGCTGCTGTCGGACAAAAGCCCCGACGAGGTGGCGGCGTTCCTGGAGCGGGCCTCCATCGTGCGCAGGACGGAACGGACCGTCACCGACCCGGAGCGGATCGCCGCCGCCGTCGCCATGGCCCGGCGGGACGGCTACGCGCTGGTCGACGAGGAGCTGGAGATCGGCCTGCGCTCGATCGCCGTGCCGCTGCGCGACCGCTCCGGCGCGATCGTGGCGGCCATCAACGTGTCGGCCCAGTCGGCGCGCCACTCCGTGGCCGACATGGAGCGCGAGTTCCTGCCGCTGCTGAAGAGGACGGCGGCGCGGATCGAGGAGTTTTTCGTGCAGTGAGTCCCGGAGCGGCCGGCTTCCGGGGTCAGTGAAAGACGAAGCCGCCGGCGTCGGCGCGGAAGTCGATGACGCGGTGGTCGGCGGGGGCGATGTCGAAGCTGCGCCCGGCACGCCAGGCGAAGTCCTCGCCCGGCCGGTCGCGCATGCGCACCGCGACCTCGTGGCGCCCGGCGGGCAGGGTGAAGCTCTGGTGGACGCGCGACGGCCCGTCGCCGGCGATGCCCGAGGGTGGCACGTCGGCCTCGAAGGCGCGGCGGCCGTCTATGTCCAGCTCGACGCGGATCGTCGGCCGCTCGCGCGGGCAGATCTGCGGCTTGCGCATGTTGGAGGGCAGGGCGGCCAGCTCCTCGGGCGTTGCCTTGCGGCACGCCGCCTTGCGGTCGGCGCCGTGGCTGAACGACAGGGTGACGACGCCCACGCCCTCGGGCAGGCTGCGGTGGCGCGGCCAGTTCGACAGGCCGGCGGCGCCCGCGAAGACCACGACGAGCACGGCGAGGCGGGCCAGCATCGGCAGGGCGGCGCCGGCGTTCATGCCTCTTCCTCCAGTCCTTCCTCGGCACCCTGCCGCGCGGCCGGTGGCTCCGTTTTCTCCAGCGTTTCGAGGCGGGCGGAAAAGGCCGCCTTCTCGGCCTCGTAGCGGCCGGCCTCGAAGGGCGAGGCCCAGATCGTGGCCAGCCGCTCGCGCGGCACGCGCTTGCGCAGATACGGATCGCGCGTGCCGGCGAAGCGCTGCTTCGTCCATTCCACGCCCAGCCGGTTGTAGCAGGCGCTCTCGCCGCAGCCCGCCACGACCACGCCGTCGGCCAGCTCCCTGCTCAGGATGTAGTCGATCAGCGGCGGCGGCACCATCGCCACGCAGGGGAAGGCGACGACGCCGTTACCGGCATCGCCGCCGCCGGCGCCGTGCTCGCAGGCCAGCACCAGGACGCGGGCATTGCCGGCGAGCCCGGCCGCGACGGCCGCCACCTGGTCGCGCACCTCGGCCAGCGGCTGGCCGGGCAGGTCGATGCCGGTCTTCAGGTCCTGCGCGCGCCGGAACGGCGTCGAGGACGGGCAGGCGCCCATGCAGATGCCGCAGGCCACGCACAGGTCGGGCGACACCTGCGCCTGCCGGGCGAACGGCGCCCCGTCGGTGCGCGGCACCAGCCGGATCGCCTCGTAGGGGCAGTCCTCCACGCAGCGGTTGCAGCCGTTGCAGTTGGGCAGATCCACCTGCGCCGCCGGCGCGCGGCGCAGCGGCGGCAGCCACGGCATTGCGGCCAGCATGGTGGAGACGCCGACCAGCAGCGCCCAGATGCTCCAGCCGTTCCACGCCTCCGCCAGCGGGTAGAGCGGCAGGTAGAACCAGTCCAGCCCCAGCACGGCGGGCAGCTTGGTCAGGTCCGCCGGCCCCTGGCTCAGCGCCGGCTTCCATAGCGCCACCGCCAGAAGGGCGGCCAGCACCAGCCCGGCCAGCAGCCGCGGCGGGTTCACCTTCGGCCGCGAGATGCGCTGGATGTGGATCCACATGCCGAGCAGCAGGATGAGCGGGATGGCGATGTGCAGGAACACCAGCAGCGAGAAGAAGCGGCTCGACAGGTGCTGCGGCGTCAGGAAGTTGCGCGCCAGCGGCTCGCCGAAGATGGGAAAGACGTCGAGCAGCTTGGCCGAGACCAGCGCCACATATTGCGCCAGCACGTCCCACACCAGCCAGTAGCCGGTGATGCCGGACATGTAGAGGAACCAGATCAGCGGCACGCCGGTGAACCAGGAGAACCAGCGCACGCCGCGATAGCGGTCGAGGGAGAACTCCCGCAACAGGTGCAGCGCCATGCTGGCCACCATCAGGTCGGAGGCGTAGCGGTGCAGGCTGCGCATCACGCCGGCATGATACCAGTGGGCGCCGCTGATCCACTCCACCGAGGAATAGGCGTTGACCACGCCGGTGTCGAAGAAGATGAACAGGTAGACGCCGCTGAC
>DAOKZN010000043.1:8398-11454 GCA_035325625.1 Mesorhizobium sp.
TGCTCATGATCCGGCTCCGGCGCGCGCGAAGCGGCGGTTGCCGCGCCACATGCGCACGATCACCCACGCCATCAGCGCCAGCGAAAGGCCGCCGGCGCCGATGCCGATATAGATGGCGTAGTCGGTGCGGTAGCGGCCGGTTCTGGGGTCGTAGACGGTGCACAGGAAGCGCAGCCTGTCGGCCAGCGCCGAGGGCGTGAAGGCGCGCGTGGTGCGGCCGAAGACCAGCTCCTTGAGCGGCTCGACGAAGACCTGGTCGGGGAAGTCGTCGCCGTAGACCTGGCGGTAGACGCGGCCCTCGGCGTCGAGGATCGTCGTCTGCGCCACATGCTCGAAGCCGCCGGCGGCCGCCGCGTAGCTGAAGCCCAGCTCGTCCAGCAGCGCCGCCAGCACGGCCGGCGAGGCGCTGGCCACCTGCCAGGCGGGGTCGGCGGCGATTTCGTGGCCGGCGGCGAAGGCGCGCAGGCGCTGCGGCGTGTCGTTGCGCGCGTCGAAGCCGAGGGTGAGCACGCCGAAGGCGTCCGTGCCGAGTGCGTTGCGCGCCAGCGCCACGGCCTGCTTCAGCCTTTCGGTGGTGACCGGGCACACCGAGCTGCAGCTCGTATAGACCAGGCTGACGGCCAGCGGCCGGCCGCGCAGCTCCGCCAGCGCCAGCGGCAGCCCGTCGGCGCCGGTCAGCCGGTGGTCGCCGGTCGCGCGCCCGATCGCCGCCTCGCTGCGTTCCAGCGCGGCGGCCGGCTCGAGCGGCTGCGCCGCCGGCAGCGGCGCCGCCCCCAGGCAGGCAAGGAGCAGTCCGGCGCCCGCGAGCGCCCGCGCATGCATGTGCCTCATTGCGCCAGCGCCTGCAGGAAGACGCCGGCGATCAGAAGCAGGAGCTGCACCAGCGAGGCGCGGAAATTGGCCGTCGCCGCCTCTCGCGTCGGCATGCGGTAGAGCTGCCAGCTCCTCCACCAGAACCAGCCGCCGCCGGCCGCGGCGCACAGTCCGTAGGGCCAGCCCATGCCGAACCACAGCGGCACCAGCGAAAGCACGGCAAGCGCCGTGGTGTAGGACAGGATGGCCAGCGTCCATTCGCGCTGCGGGGCGACCACCGGCAGCATCGGCACCCCGGCGGCGGCATAGTCGTCGGCGCGGGCGGCCGAAAGGCTCCAGAAATGCGGCGGCGTCCACAGGAACAGCACCGCGGCCAGGATGCCGGGCACCCATTGCGGCTCGGGGTCCACCGCCGCCGCGCCGGCCAGCACGGCGAAGGAGCCCGCCAGCCCGCCGATGACGATGTTCCACGAGGTGCGGCGCTTCAGCCAGACCGTGTAGACGAGGCTGTAGGTGACGGCGCCGAGGAAGACGTAGACCGCGGCGACCGTGCCCGAAGCGGCATAGGCGAGCAGGATGGAGGCGCCGAGCAGCGCGGCGAAGGTCAGCGGCCATATCGGCCCCGGCTTCAGCAGCCCGCTGGCGAAGGGGCGCGTGCATGTCCGCGCCATCCTGCGGTCGCTGTCGCGCTCGTAGTAGTGGTTGAACGCGCCCGCCGCGCCGGCCGCGCCGAGGACGGCGAGCGTGAGGGCTGCGATCTCGCCGGCCGGCGCCGCCTCGCCGCTGGTGGCGGCAAGGCCGGCGAGGGCGCTGGCGGCGATAGCCGCGCCGATCCTCAGCTTCAGCAGCGTGACGACGATCTTGGCCGCAGCGAGCATCGCTTTTCTCCCTTCGACACGCTCACCGGAACAGCCACAGCTCCGACAGGTACTTCCAGTTGACGAAGTAGTAGAGCACGAAGGACATGAAGAAGATCGAGACCAGCACGATCGTCCCCGGCAGCTTGACGGTGGCGTGGCTGCCATATTCGGCCACCACGGCGGCGCGCTTGTGCAGCGGGAAGGTCATCGGCGCCTCGCCGCGGTCGAGCCGCTTGCCCCACAGCACGGTGCCCACCGTGATGAGGATGTAGAGGACGCCGCCGAGCGCGGCGATGATGGCGCAGATGCCGTTCAGCCCCATCATCAGGAAGGCGCCGGAGGGCAGCTCGAGCTGCAGGTTGGCGTCGGCGAAGGTGATGTCCCAGTGCCGGCGCGGAACGCCCAGCGTGCCGGCGCCCATCATGAACAGCGAGATGCCGCCGGCGCCCAGCCCGAACAGGTAGGGCTGCCAGCGCGCCAGCTTCGGCCAGATGACGTCGCGCTGGAAGATCAGCGGCAGCACGTAGTAGGTCATCGCCATGAAGGCCAGCGTGGTGCCGGCCACCACCGTGCCGTGGAAGTGGCCGGGCACGTAGACGGTGTTGTGCATCAGGAGGTTGAGCTGCTCGGTGCCCAGCACCACGCCGGAGATGCCGCCGATGAAGCCGAACATGACCAGCGACAGGAACATGCCGGAAAAGGCCGGGTTGCCCCAGGGCGCCTTGCGCAGCCACTCGAACACGCCCTTGGTGTAGCCGTTGCGCCGCTGCGCCGCCTCCAGCGCGCCGGGAACGGTGAGGCCGTGGATGAGCGAGCCGAGCACGGCCAGATACATCAGGTAGGAGGTGTTGACGATCTTCCAGGTGGCGCTCATGCCCGGATCGGCCAGCAGGTGGTGGGCGGAGGCGAGCTGCAGGAACAGGATGTAGAGCAGGAAGGCCGAGCGGCTGACCTTCTCCGACAGCGGCTTGGCGCCGATGGCCAGCGCCCCGATGGCGTACCAGACCGAGACGTGCGCGGCGACGTTGATCTGCTGCGAGGAGTGGCCCATTCCCCACCAGATCACCTTGTACATCAAGGGGTCGATCTCGGAGATGAGCCCCAGCGACCACAGATAGGTGGGGATCAGGATGATGGCGCCCGAGGCGAGGGTGAACACGGCAATGATGGCCGCCGTCAGCGCGCCGAAGGTGACCAACGGGATCGAGCCTTCATAGGTGCGCTCGGCATGGGCGATCGCCAGCGTGGCGAAGAAGATGCCGACGCCGATCAGCGCGCCGACCGCGAACACGATCAGGCCGAGATAGAAGGACGGCGCCGCCTGCATGGGCGGATAGGAGGTGAACATCACGCTCGACCCGCCCTGGAACACGGCCACGTTGG
>DAOKZN010000044.1:0-11361 GCA_035325625.1 Mesorhizobium sp.
TCAGCGCGCCGGCCTGGCTGATCTCGCCGACATGGTGCGGTCGGGTGGCCAGCCAGAAGAAGCCCTTGGCGCGCACGACGCCGGGCCAGGAACCGTCGATGAAGGCCTTGAGCTTCATGGGATCGAAGGGGCGCCGCTCGCGATAGACGAAGGAGCGGATGCCGTATTCCTCGGTCTCGGGGACGTGATCCTTGAAGCCGTTCATCTCCTTGAACCACAGCGGGTGCTGCTCGGCCTTCCCGAAGTCGAAGCGGCCGGTGTCCAGAACCTTGTCCAGCGGTACTTGCGCGAAGTCCGTCTCGATCAGCTCCGCGTCAGGATTGAGCGCACGCACGATCCTGCGCGCCGCATCGAGGTCGCGGGGAGATGCGTCCGAGACCTTGTTCATGACGATGACGTCGGCGAATTCGATCTGCTCGACCAGCAGGTCGACCAGCGCGCGGTCGTCGCCCGCGCCGGCAGTCTCGCCGCGGTCGCGCAAAAAGTCCTGCGAGGAATAGTTCTTCAGCAGGTTGGCCGCATCGACCACGGTGACCATGGTGTCCAGCCGGGCAACGTCCGACAGGCTCTCGCCGTCCTCGTCGCGGAAATCGAAGGTGGTGGCGACCGGCAGCGGCTCGGCGATGCCGGTGCCCTCGATCAGCAGGTAGTCGAAACGGCCTTCCTGCGAGAGCCGGCGCACCTCGTCGAGCAGATCGTCGCGCAGCGTGCAGCAGATGCAGCCATTGGTCATCTCGACCAGCCTCTCGTCGGTGCGGGAGAGGTTGGCGCCGCCGTCGCGCACGAGGCTGGCGTCGATGTTCACCTCGCTCATGTCGTTGACGATGACGGCGACCCGGCGGCCTTCGCGATTGTTGAGGATGTGGTTCAGCAGCGTGGTCTTGCCGGCGCCGAGGAAGCCGGAAAGCACGGTAACGGGCAGGCGTTTGTTCGGTTTGGCTTTGTCGGGCATGGCTTTCCGGTTCTCCTTTCCGGCCGGTGATTTAGATTTGTAACGTAATAACAGAACATTTTGCAAGATGCCTTAGATCGCGGCGCCGACCTCGATGAGGCGGCGCGCCGGCAGGTCGAGCTGATCGACCGCCGCAACGGCGGAAACGGACGTGCTGAGATTGCGGACCCTGCTGATGAAGCGCGCCGGGCCGGGCGTCTGCCGAAACCCTTTTTCCAGCCTCTGAAGCAGGCCAGCCTAAGCTATTGGATGCTCCGGACGCTCGCGGCAGGCGAGCGCCACGGGGTATCGAAGGGGGATGCTCAGCACTTGCGCACGAACTCGGTGCGCAGGACCAGGCCCTTGATGGCCTCGTGCCGGCAGTCGATCTCCTCGGGATCGTCGGTGAGACGGATCGACCGGATCACCGTTCCCTGCTTCAGCGTCTGGTTGGCGCCCTTCACCTTGAGGTCCTTGACCAGGACGACCGAATCCCCATCGGCGAGCACGTTGCCGCCCGCGTCCCGCGCCACGGCGCGCCCGGCCTCGGCAGCGGCGGCCATCTCGGAGGCCGGTCGCCATTCTCCGGTCGCCTCGTCGTAGATGTAGTCGTCGTCATCGCTGGCCATGTCTGCCTCGGTCGCTGGAACTGAACGCCGTCCTCGGCCTCTGGGGCAGTCGGGCGCGAGCCATCTATAGCAGCCGCGCCGCATATTCAACCTGGCCCGCCCGCCGGCCCCGGGCGGGGGCGTTTGTGCCGGCGCAAAGACGCCCAAACTTGCGCCTGCTAGTCGATGCCGGTTAGACTGACCTCACCGGCGGCTGTTCTTCGGGCTATTTGCCGAGAACTCCGCGCGTGCATTCGTTATTCCAGTCCACCGACCGTTGCAGGGGTGCGATGTCCGAATTTCGAAGCTTCATCGTGCTGCTCGCCACCACACTGGCGTTCACCATCTGCTTTGCCGTCTGGATGATGTTCGGCGTCACCGGCATTCCCATCCGCGAGCAGCTCGGCCTGAACTCGGTCGAGTTCGGCCTGCTCACCGCCACGCCGGTTCTCACCGGCGCGCTGTTCCGCCTGCCGCTCGGCATCTGGACCGACCGCCTTGGCGGGCGCCGCCTGATGCTGGCGCTGCTCATCGGCTGCGCCGTTCCGGTCTGGATCTCGTCCTACGCCACGCAATTGTGGCAGTTCCTGCTTCTGGGCCTCGCGCTCGGACTGGTCGGCGCCTCCTTCTCGGTGGGCACGCCCTATGTGGCGCGCTTCTTTCCCAAGGAAAGGCGCGGCTTCGCCATGGGCTTCTTCGGCGCCGGCACGGTGGGGGCGGCGCTCAACATGTTCGTGGCGCCGGCGCTGATCGGCGCCTATGGCTGGCAGATGGTGCCCAAGGTCTATGCGGTGGTCCTGCTGGCGACGGCCGCCATCTTCTGGGCCTTTTCCGCGCCCGACCCGGCGCGGGCGGCGACCTCGCCCTCCATGCTGTCGCAGCTTGCCGTGCTGCGCGACCCGCGCGTGTGGAAATATTGCCAGTATTATTCCATCGTCTTCGGCGGCTTCACGGCGCTGTCGATCTGGATGCCGCAATATTTCAAGTCGGAATATGGCCTCACCATCGCCCAGGCGGCGCTGTTGGCGACCTGCTTCGCGCTGCCCGCCGGCGCCTTCCGCGCCTTCGGCGGCTGGCTGTCCGACCGCTTCGGCGCCCACAACGTCACTTGGTGGGTGCTGTGGATCGCCTGGATCTGCCTGTTCCTGCTGTCCTATCCGAGGACCGAGCTGACCGTCCACACGATCAACGGCCCGGCCAGCTTCGGCATCGCGCTGCCGACCTGGTTCTTCACCCTGCTGCTGTTCGTGCTCGGCATCGCCTTCGCCTGCGGCATGGCCTCCACCTTCAAATATATCGGCGACGACTTTCCCGACAACATGGGCGCGGTCTCCGGCATCGTCGGCATGGCCGGCGGCCTCGGCGGCTTCCTGCTGCCGATCATGTTCGGCGCGCTCCTCGACCGGCTCGGCGTGAATTCGAGCTGCTTCATGCTGCTCTACGGCATCGTGTGGGTGTCGCTGATCCTGAACTATCTCACCGAGGTGCGGCGCGCCCCGGTGATGGGTGAGAATGTAGTGGGCGAGGAGGCGGCGCAGCCGAAAGCCTCGCAAGCCTGACGCCGACGAAAGGAATAGCCATATGAGCCACTTCCTGGAACGCCTGACCTATCTGTCCCGACGCCGGGAAACCTTCGCCGACGGCCATGGCGAGCTGCGCGACGAGGACCGCATGTGGGAGGAAGGCTACCGGCAGCGCTGGCAGCACGACAAGATCGTGCGCTCCACCCACGGCGTGAACTGCACCGGCTCGTGCTCCTGGAAGATCTACGTGAAAAGCGGCGTCGTCACCTGGGAGACGCAGCAGACCGACTATCCGCGCACCCGGCCCGGCATGCCCAACCACGAGCCGCGCGGCTGCTCGCGCGGCGCCTCTTATAGCTGGTATCTCTACAGCGCCAGCCGCATCAAATATCCGATGGTGCGGGGCCGCCTCGTCAAGGCGTGGCGCGAGGCGCGCAAGACGCTCGGGCCCGTCGAGGCGTGGGCTGCCATCGTCGGCGACGAGAAGGTCGCGAGGTCCTACAAGGCCATGCGCGGGCGCGGCGGCTTCGTGCGCTCGACCTGGGCGGAGGCGGTGGAGATGATCGCCGCGGCAAACGTGCACACGGTCAAGACCTTCGGGCCGGACCGCGTCGTCGGCTTCTCGCCGATCCCGGCCATGTCGATGGTGTCCTACGCTTCCGGCGCGCGGTATCTGAGCCTCATCGGCGGCACGCTGCTGTCCTTCTACGACTGGTATTGCGACCTGCCGCCGTCGAGCCCGCAGACCTGGGGCGAGCAGACCGACGTGCCGGAATCGGCCGACTGGTACAACTCCGGCTACATCATCGCCTGGGGCTCCAACGTGCCGCAGACGCGCACGCCCGACGCGCATTTCTTCGTCGAGGCGCGCTACAACGGCACCAATGTCGTGGCCGTCACGCCCGACTATTCCGAGGTGGCCAAGCTCTCCGACCTGTGGCTGCACCCCAAGCAGGGTACGGACGCCGCGCTCGCCATGGCGATGGGCCACGTCATCCTCAAGGAATTCTTCCTCGACCGCGGGACGCCCTATTTCGAGGACTATTGCCGCCGCTACACCGACATGCCCATGCTGGTGCGGTTGCGGAAGGACGGCGACCGCTACGTGCCCGACCGCTACCTGCGCCAGAGCGACCTTGCCGCCGGGCCGAAAACGCGCCGCAAGGCGCCGAAGGCCGGACGCGCCGACTGGAAGACGGTGGCGGTGGCCGAGGACAGCGGCGACCTCGTCGTGCCGCAGGGCTCGATCGGCTATCGCTGGCCGGCCGAGGGCGAGGAAAGGGGCCGCTGGAACCTGGAGGAAAAGGACGGCGAGACCGGCGCCGAGGTGCGGCTGGGCCTGAGCCTGATCGACCGGCGCGACGCGGCGGTGCCGGTGGCCTTCCCCTATTTCGGCGGCACGCCGCACGCGCATTTCCCCGAAAACGACCAGGGCGGCGACGTGCTCGTGCGCAACGTGCCGGTGCGGCGCATCAGGCTGGCCGACGGCGAGGCCCATGTCGCCACGGTGTTCGACCTGCTCTGCGCCAATTACGGGCTGGACCGCGGGCTGGGCGGCGACTGCGCCAGGGGCTTCGACGACAACGTGCCCTACACGCCCGCCTGGCAGGAGAAGATCACCGGCGTTTCCGCCGCCCATGCCATCGAGGTGGCGCGCGGTTTCGCGGCGAACGCCGCAAAGACGAAGGGCCGCTCCATGGTCATCATCGGGGCGGGCATGAACCACTGGTACCATCAGGACATGGGCTACCGCTCGATCATCAACATGCTGATGATGTGCGGCACGGTGGGCGTGTCCGGCGGCGGCTGGGCGCACTATGTCGGGCAGGAGAAGCTCAGGCCGCAGACCGGCTGGACGATGCTGGCCTTCGCGCTCGACTGGGCCAGGCCGCCGCGCCACATGAACGGCACCTCCTTCTTCTACGCGCATTCCGACCAGTGGCGCTACGAGAAGCTGGACGTGGCCGAGCTGCTTTCGCCGCTGGCCGACCCCGCGCCCTATCGCGGCTCGATGATCGACCTCAACGTGCGCGCCGAGCGCATGGGCTGGCTGCCTTCGGCACCGCAGCTCAATGTCAATCCTCTGACGCTCGCTGCCGAGGCGGAAAGGGCGGGCGTCGAGGTGAAGGACCATGTCGTGGCCGGCCTGAAATCCGGCAGCATCGCCATGGCCTGCGAGGACCCGGACAATCCGGTCAACTTCCCGCGCAACCTGTTCATCTGGCGCTCCAACCTGTTCGGCTCGTCGGGCAAGGGGCACGAATATTTCCTGCGCCATTTCCTCGGCACGCGGCACGGCCTGCAGGGCAAGGACCTCGGCGAGGAGGGCCGCGAGAAGCCGACCGAGGTGGCTTGGCGCGACCCGGCGCCGGAAGGCAAGCTCGACCTCGTCACCACGCTCGACTTCCGCATGTCCACGAGCTGCCTCTATTCCGACATCGTGCTGCCGACCGCCACCTGGTACGAGAAGAACGACCTCAACACCTCCGACATGCACCCCTTCATCCATCCGCTGTCGGCGGCGGTGGACCCGGTGTGGGAGGCAAGGAGCGACTGGGAGACCTACAAGGCGGTCGCCAAGCGCTTTTCCGAACTGGCGCAAGGCCATCTCGGCGTCGAGCGCGACGTGGTGCTGACCCCAATCCAGCACGACACGCCGGCCGAGCTTGCCCAGCCCTTCGAGGTACAGGACTGGAAGAAGGGCGAATGCGATCTCGTGCCCGGCGTCACCGCGCCGCAGATCGCGGTGGTCGAGCGCGACTATCCCAACACATATCGGCGTTTCACCGCGCTCGGGCCGCTGGCCGACAGGCTCGGCAACGGCGGCAAGGGCATTTCCTGGAACACGGAAACCGAGGTGAAGGGGCTCGGCGCGCTGAACCGTCGCGTGAACGACGGCGGGCCGACCGACGGGCGCCCGCGCATCGACAGCGACATCGACGCCGCCGAAGTGGTGCTCTATCTCGCGCCCGAGACCAACGGCGAGGTGGCGGTGAAGGCGTGGGCCGCGCTCGGCAAGGCCACAGGGCGCGACCACACCCATCTGGCCGAGACGCGGGAGGACGAGAAGATCCGCTTCCGCGACATCCAGGCCCAGCCGCGCAAGATCATCTCCTCGCCGACATGGTCGGGCATCGAGAGCGAGCACGTCTCCTACACGGCCGGCTACACCAACGTGAACGAGCTGATCCCGTGGCGCACGATCAGCGGCCGCCAGCAATTCTACCAGGACCACCGCTGGCTGCGCGACTTCGGCGAGGGTTTTGCCGTCTACCGCCCGCCCATCGACACCCGCACGGCCGCCGCCATGCTGGGCGCCAAGGCGAACGGCGAGAAGGAGATCGTGCTCAACTTCATCACCCCGCACCAGAAATGGGGCATCCACTCCACCTACACCGACAACCTCATCATGCTCACCCTTTCGCGGGGTGGGCCGATCGTGTGGCTGTCGGAGACGGACGCCAAGAAGGCCGGCATCGTCGACAACGACTGGATCGAGCTGTTCAACCTGAACGGGGCGATCGCCGCGCGCGCCGTGGTGAGCCAGCGCGTGCAGGAAGGCATGTGCATGATGTATCATGCGCAGGAGAAGATCGTGAACGTGCCGGGCTCGCAGATCACCGGCCAGCGCGGCGGCATCCACAATTCGGTGACGCGCACGGTGCTGAAGCCCACGCATATGGTGGGCGGCTACGCGCAGCTTTCCTACGGCTTCAACTATTACGGCACGGTCGGCTCCAACCGCGACGAGTTCGTGGTGGTGCGCAAGCTGGCCAAGGTCGAGTGGCTCGACCATTCCAACCCCGTCGATCCGGTTGCCGAGGAGACAGCGTCATGAAGATCCGCGCGCAGATCGCGATGGTGCTCAACCTCGACAAGTGCATCGGCTGCCACACCTGCTCCGTCACCTGCAAGCAGGTGTGGACCTCGCGCCAGGGCATGGAATACGCTTGGTTCAACAATGTCGAGACCAAGCCCGGCATCGGCTATCCCAAGGACTGGGAGAACCAGAAGCGCTGGAACGGCGGCTGGGAGCGCAAGAAGAACGGCAAGATCGTGCCGAAGCAGGGCGGCAAGCTCTCGATCCTGGCCAAGATATTCGCCAATCCGAACCTGCCGGAGATCGACGACTATTACGAGCCCTTCACCTTCGACTACGAGCATCTGCAGAAGGCGCCCGAACTGCCGACCGCGCCGGTGGCGCGGCCGCTGTCGCTGGTCACCGGCCGGCCGATGGAGAAGATCGAATGGGGGCCGAACTGGGAGGAGATCCTGGGCGGCGAGTTCGACAAGCGCAGCCAGGACTACAATTTCGAGGCGGTGCAGAAGGACATCTACGGCCAGTTCGAGAACACCTTCATGATGTACCTGCCGAGGCTGTGCGAGCACTGCCTCAACCCAAGCTGCGTGGCCTCCTGTCCCTCCGGCTCGATCTACAAGCGCGAGGAGGACGGCATCGTCCTCATCGACCAGGACAAGTGCCGCGGCTGGCGCATGTGCGTGTCTGGCTGCCCCTACAAGAAGATCTACTACAACTGGACCTCCGGAAAGGCGGAGAAGTGCATCTTCTGCTATCCGCGCATCGAGGCCGGGCAGCCGACGGTGTGCTCGGAGACCTGCGTGGGCCGCATCCGCTATCTCGGCGTGCTGCTCTACGACGCCGACGGCATCGAGCGCGCGGCGGCGACCGAGGACGAGCAGGACCTCTACGAGGCGCAGCTCAAGCTGTTCCTCGACCCCAACGACCCCGCCGTGGTGGAACAGGCGCGCGCCGACGGCATCGCCGAGAACTGGATCGAGGCGGCGACGCGCTCGCCCGCCTACAAGATGGCGGTGGACTGGAAGATCGCCTTTCCGCTGCATCCCGAATACCGCACGCTGCCGATGGTGTGGTACGTGCCGCCGCTGTCGCCCATCCAGTCGCACGCCAATGCCGGCGCCATCGAGACGGTGGGCGGCATTCCGGACGTGCGCTCGCTGCGCATCCCGGTGCGCTATCTCGCCAACCTGCTCACCGCCGGCAAGGAGGAGCCGATCGTCTCGGCGCTGGAGCGGATGCTGGCCATGCGCATCCACTACCGCCGCCGCCAGCTCGGCGAGGGCGACGGCGCCGACGTGCTGGCGCAGGCCGGGCTTTCGCTTTCGCAGGTGGAGGACATGCACCGGTATCTGGCCATCGCCAATTACGAGGACCGCTTCGTCATTCCCACAAGCCATCGCGAGAGCGCCGAGGACGCCTACGGGCTGAAGGGCTCCTGCGGCTTCACCTTCGGCAATGGCTGCGATTTCGGCCCGCCGCATTCCTCGCTATTCGGCGGCAAGATGGGGCGGCGCAAGCTCACCCCCGTGCGGCCGCTGGATACGTGAGGCGCGCATCATGCTGATCTTCAAGGCATTCAGCGCGCTGCTGTCCTATCCGGGCGAGGAGATGCGCCAGGCGTTGCCCGAGATCGCTGGCGTGATCGGAGCCTCGCCCCTGGTCGCCGCGCGCGAGCGCGAGGCCCTGATGCGGCTGATCGAGGAGATCGGGCAAGGCGACCTGCTGGCGGCGGAGGAGCGCTATGTCGACCTGTTCGACCGCGGCCGGGCGCTGTCGCTGCACCTGTTCGAGCATCTGCACGGCGACGGCCGCGACCGCGGCGCGGCGATGGTCGAATTGAAGGAACTCTACGCCGCCGCCGGCTTCGAGCTGACCGCTTCCGAACTGCCGGACTACCTGCCGGTGGTGCTGGAATATCTGAGCCTGCGCGACATGGAGGAGGCGCGCGAGCTGCTGGCCGACTGCGCGGCCATCCTCGGTTCCATCTGCCGCTCGCTGCTGGCGCGGCAGAGCCGCTACGCGGCCGTGCCGCAGGCGCTGCTGGTCATCGCCGGCGAGAAGCCGCCGGATGCCGGCAAGATCGCGCCGGTGCGCGAACATCACGATGCGCTCGACCGCGACTGGGCCGAGCAGCCCGCCTTCGCCGACGCCGCCGGCGACAGGCCGGCCGTCTAGGAGGAAGAACGCCATGCTCTCCAACCCCTATGTCAACACGCTTCTCTTCGGCATCTATCCCTATATCTGCCTGGTGGTGCTGTTGGTCGGCAGCCTGATCCGCTTCGACCGCGAGCCATACACCTGGAAGAGCGATTCCTCGCAGATGCTGCGCAAGGGCCAGTTGCGGCTGGGCTCCAACCTGTTCCACTATGGCGTCCTCGTCGTCATACTGGGCCACTTCGCCGGCTTCCTCGCCCCGCACTGGGCGGTGGACTGGGCGCTGTCGCCGGTCGCGCACCAGCTGCTTGCGATGGTGGTGGGCGGCATTGCCGGCCTCGTCGCCATCGTCGGGCTGACCGTCCTCATCCACCGGCGGCTGGCCGACCCGCGCATAAGGC
Source organism: Mesorhizobium sp. (assembly GCA_035325625.1). Classification (GTDB taxonomy): domain Bacteria; phylum Pseudomonadota; class Alphaproteobacteria; order Rhizobiales; family Rhizobiaceae; genus Mesorhizobium. The sequence goes on from DAOKZN010000044.1 coordinate 9,438, forward strand.
TGAACAGCCGCAAGTGGGACATCGCCATCACCCTCATGCTGTGGCTGCAGCTCGCGCTCGGCCTGCTCACCGTGCCGCTTTCGGCCTTCCACATGGATGGCGCGCTGTTCGAGACGCTGACCAGCTACGTCAAGGGCATCGTCACGCTCAACGGTGGCGCGTCGGCGCTGATGCTCGACGTGCCGCTGACCTACAAGCTGCACGTGCTGCTGGGCTTCACCATCTTCCTGGTCTCGCCCTTCACGCGCATGATCCACATCTGGAGCGGGGCGGGGGCGCTTTCCTACCTGTTCCGGCCCTACCAGATCGTGCGCACGCCCAAGACGCGCGCCGAGGAGCCGACGCGGCCATGATCCTTTCGGTGAACGGCATCGCGGTGGCGGTGGAAGCCGGCCACCCGGCCGAGCTTGCCGCCACGCGCGAGCTTCTGCGGCAGCGGGCGGTGGCGGTCGGCCTGCTGGAGACTGCTGCCGAGGACGAGGCCGCAGTCGATGCCGCGATCGAGGCGCTGCTGGAACGGGAGGTGGCGACGCCGGTTCCCACCGAGGCGGAGTGCCGGCGCTATTACGAGCAGAACCGGCGGGAATTCGAGAGCGGCGACCTGGTCAATGCGCGCCACATATTGTTCCAGGTCACGCCACAGGTGAACGTGCCGCAGATGCGGGCGCGCGCCGAGCAGACGCTGAACGAGCTGCTCGCCCGGCCGGACCGCTTCGCGGCGCTTGCAGCCGAGCTTTCCAACTGCCCGTCCGGCCAGCAGGGCGGCAATCTCGGCCAGGTCGGCCGCGGCGACACCGTGCCGGAGTTCGAGCAGGCGCTGTTCAAGCTCGGCCCGACCGGCATCCTGCGCGAACTGGTCAAGACCCGCTACGGCTTCCACGTCGTGGCCATCGACCGGCGCATTCCCGGCAATCTGCTGCCGTTCGAGATGGTGCGCGAGCGCATCGCGGAGCGGCTTGCCGCCGCCGTCGAGGAAAAGGCGCTCAGGCAATATGTGAGCGTGCTTGCCGGGCAGGCCGAGGTCGAAGGGGTGGACCTTGCCGCCAGCGCCTCGCCGCTGGTGCAGTAGCGCCCGCTATCATCCGAGCGGAAGAGCCGGGGCGACCGCAGGCGTGCCGGCGGCGTGGAATGCCTGCGCCGGGACGATCGGCTCGGCGCCGATCAGCTCGAGGCAATAGGGGATGGCGGGGAAGACGGCGGCAAGGCATGTGTCGATGGCGGTCGGCTTGCCGGGCAGGTTGACGATGAGCGTGCGGCCGCGCACGCCGGCCGTCTGCCGCGACAGGATCGCGGTGCGGACCTGGGCGAGGCTCGCCTGGCGCATCAATTCGCCGAAGCCCGGCAGTTCCTTGGCGACGACCTCGCGCATGGCTTCGGGCGTCAGGTCGCGCGGCGCGGGGCCGGTGCCGCCGGTGGTCAGCACCAGGTCGGCGCCGTCGCGGTCGCACAGTTCCACCAGCGCATCCCGCACGCTTTCCAGCCCGTCGGGCACGATGCGGCGGACATAGTCGCACGGGCTTGCCACGGCGGCGCGCAGCCAGCTTTCCACGACCGGGCCGCCGAGGTCCTCATATTCGCCGCGGCTGGCGCGGTCGGATACGGTAACGATGGCGATCCGCGTCATGCTCGTTCCTTTCAGGCCGGCAGGACCGGCCGCGAACCGGCTTCGCCTCTCGCGTAGCCGTCCACCAGGGTTCCCGGCAGGTCGAGGCAGGAGAGCAGGAAGCGGGCGCCCTCCGGGTCCTGCCGCCCCTCGACGAGGGCCCGGTATGTCCGCGCCACTTCCACCATGTCGCAGCCATGCGGGGAAAGCCGCAGGCGGGAAATGCCGAGGGCGGCGAACTCCGCCGGATCGACAAGCACCGCGTTCACCTGCGCCGACAGCGTCTGCACGCCGTTGATGGCCAGGAACGACTGGTCGTCG
>DAOKZN010000045.1:0-11310 GCA_035325625.1 Mesorhizobium sp.
CTGCGCCGCCGCATCTTCCTGACCGAGAGCGAGACCGGGGCGAGCCTGTGCCTGCGGCCGGAATTCACCATTCCGGTGTGCCTCGACCACATCGCCGCCCAGGCCGGCACGCCGCGCCGCTATGCCTATCTGGGCGAGGTGTTCCGCCAGCGCCGGGAGGGCGGCAACGAGTTCTTCCAGGCCGGCATCGAGGACCTGGGCGACCGCGACACGGCCGCCGCCGATGCGCGCTCGGTGGCGGACGCGCATGAATTGCTTTCCCGCGCGCTGCCGGGCCGTGCACTCGCCGTCACGCTGGGCGACCAGGCCGTGTTCGAGGCGGTGCTGGCCGCGCTCGGCCTGCCGCGCGGCTGGCGCATGCGGCTGGCCCGCGCCTTCGGCTCGCACCAGATGCTTGACGCCGCCCTTGCGGACCTTGCCGACCCGCCGCGCAATGGCGGCCTGCCGACTGAGGTGGCGGCGCTTGCCGCCGATTCCGACATGGAGGGCCTGAGCGCCCATATCGCCCGTGGCATGGAGGAAGCGGGCCTGCCGGCCACCGTCGGGCGCACGCCGGCCGACATCGCGCGCCGCCTGATCGAGAAGGCGCAGCTGCGCAGCGTGCGCCTGTCGGAAGAGGCCTTTTCGGCGCTGAAGGCGTTTCTCGCCATCGACGCCCCGCTTGCCGGCGCGGCGGCGGCGCTGGAGACCTTCGCCGCCAAGGCAGGACTTGCGCTGGGCTCGGCGCTGGAGACCTTTGACGCGCGCGCGGCCGCGATCGCCGGACACGGGCTGGCGGGGGAAAATATCCGCTACGACGCCGCCTTCGGCCGGCCGCTCGACTACTACACCGGGCTGGTCTTCGAGATCGCGGCCGAGGACGGCGGCCGCCTGCCCGAGCGCCCGCTGGCGGGCGGCGGCCGCTACGACCGGCTGCTGACGCTGCTCGGGGCCAGGACGCCCATCCCCGGCGTCGGCTTCTCGGTCTGGCTCGACCGCGTCGAGGCGCTGAAGGAGACGGGCCGATGAGCCTGACGCTGGCGATCCCCTCCAAGGGGCGGCTGAAGGAGCAGGCGCTGGAAGTGCTGGCGCGCGCCGGGCTTGCCGTGCGCCTGCCGCAGGACGAGCGCCGCTACAGCGCCCGCGTCGACGGACGCGACGACATCGACGTGGCGTTCCTGTCGGCCTCCGAGATCGCTGGCGAGATCGGCCAGGGCGCGGTGGACCTCGGCATCACCGGCGAGGACCTGCTGCGCGAGAACGTCGCCGACTGGGAGGCGCGCGCCGAGATTTCTGCGCGGCTCGGCTTCGGCCATGCCGACGTGGTGGTGGCCGTGCCCGACATCTGGCTGGACGTGGAGACCATGGCCGACCTGGACGACGTTGCCGCCGACTTCCGCCAGCGCCACGGGCGCCGCCTCAGGATCGCCACCAAATACTGGCGGCTGACGCAGCAGTTCTTCACGGCCAAGCACGGCATACAGGTCTATCGCATCGTGGAAAGCCTGGGCGCCACGGAAGGCGCGCCGGCGGCGGGCTCGGCCGACATCATCGTCGACATCACCTCCAGCGGCTCGACGCTCAGGGCCAACCGCCTCAAGGTGCTGGCCGACGGAGTGGTGCTGCGCTCGCAGGCCTGCCTCGTCGCCTCGCGCAAGGAACGCCTCGAGGCCGACGCGGCCTGCCTGCGCGACATCGCGGCCAGGGTCGCTGCTGCGGTGGGCTGACCGCCGGCATCTCGTACCATCGGGGGATTGCGTCGGGCCCGGGCGCTGCTACGCTGGCGGCGGCGGAGGAAGCCGGCCGGACACAGCCGGCCGGCATGCGAGACCACAGCGGAGGAGGCCGAGATGGCTACCGACCAGCGGCTGCTGAAGACCCTACACGCCCAGTCCGGTGCTTCGGGCGCCGCCTCGACCTTCATCGCGCCGCGCGACGGACTGTCATACGTGTCGGGCGACCGCTCGGCGCCGCTGCTCGAAAAGACCATCCCGCAGATGCTGGCCGAGGCCGTGCACCGGCAGGGCCCGCGCGACGCGGCGGTGTTCCTTGCCCAGGACAAGCGCTTCTCCTGGGACGAATTCGGCGAGGCGGTGGACGCATTCGCCGCCGGGCTGGTGGCGCTGGGGCTGGAAAAAGGCGACCGCATCGGCATCTGGTCGCCCAACCGCTGGGAATGGCTGGTGACCCAGTTCGCCACCGCGCGCGCCGGGCTGATCCTGGTCAACATCAACCCCGCCTATCGGCTGGCCGAGCTGGAATATGCGCTGAACAAGGTCGGCTGCCGGGCGCTGGTGACGGCGGCGCAGTTCAAGACCTCCGACTATCTGGCCATGCTGCGCAAGCTGGCGCCGGAACTGGACGGGGCCAAGCCCGGCAGGCTTTCGGCGGCGCGGCTGCCCTCGCTGGAGATCGTCATCCGCATGGGCGAGGAGAGCACGCCCGGCATGCTGAACTTCGGCGACGTGCTGGCGATGCCCGGACGCGACGAATATGAGCGGCTGGACGCCATCACCGCGACGCTGCGGCCCGACGAGGCCATCAACATCCAGTTCACCTCCGGCACGACGGGCGCACCGAAGGGCGCCACGCTCAGCCACCGCAACATCGTCAACAACGGCAATTTCGTCACTTCCGCCATCAGGCTGACCGACGAGGACCGGCTCTGCATCCCGGTGCCGCTCTATCATTGCTTCGGCATGTCGATGGGCACGATGGGCTGCGTGACCAAGGGCGCGGCGATGATCTTCCCCGGCGAGGGGTTCGACGCCGGCGCCACGCTGGCGGCGGTGGCGCAGGAGCGCTGCACGGCCCTCTACGGCGTGCCGACCATGTTCGTGGCCATGCTCGACCATCCCGGGTTCGCCTCCTTCGACCTTTCCAGCCTGCGCACCGGCATCATGGCCGGCTCCCCCTGCCCCATCGAGGTGATGAAGAAGGTGGTGTCGCTGATGCATATGGGCGAGGTCACCATCGCCTACGGCATGACCGAGACCAGCCCGGTCTCGTTCCAGAGCAATGTGGACGACCCGCTGGAAAAGCGCGTCTCCACCGTCGGCCGCATCCAGCCGCATGTCGAGGTCAAGATCGTGGGGCCGGACGGCGCCACCGTGCCGGTCGGCCAGCCGGGAGAGCTTTGCACCCGCGGCTATTCGGTGATGAAGGGCTACTGGGAGGACGAGGAGAAGACGGCGGAAGCCATCGACCCGGAAGGCTGGATGCATACGGGCGACCTCGCCACGCTGGACGAGGAGGGCTTTTGCAACATCGTCGGGCGGGTGAAGGACATGGTCATCCGCGGCGGCGAGAACGTCTATCCGCGCGAGATCGAGGAGTTCCTCTATCGCCACCCCAAGATCAAGGAAGTACAGGTGTTCGGCGTGCCGGACGCCAGATATGGCGAGGAGCTTGCCGCCTGGATCGTGACCGTGCCCGGCCAGACACTGACCGAGAACGACGTCAAGGCGTTCTGCGCCGAGCAGATCGCGCACTACAAGGTGCCGCGCTATGTGCGCTTCAAGGACAGCCTGCCGATGACGGTGACCGGCAAGGCGCAGAAATTCGTCATGCGCGAGGCGATGATGGAGGAACTGGGCCTGACCGACCTCAGGACGGCATAGGCGCTTCGGTTCCGGCCGCGGCAGCCGCCCGCGGCGCAGGCGGCGCGCCGGCATGGAGCGCGCGGATGAGATGCGCCAGCTCGATGCATTCGCCCTGGCGGGGTCCGTTGCGGCGCCAGCCCAGGCAGACGCTGCGCGACGGCGCCGGCTCGGTGAAGGGCAGCACCCGGATGCCGCGCAGCCCGGCCGCCGGCTGCACCGCCATTTCCGGCAGCAGCGTGACGCCCAGCCCGTGCGAGACCATCTGCAGCAGGGTGGTCAGGCTGGTGGCGCGGTAGCTGGTCATGGTGGCCGGCCGCACCCGCCCGCACACGGCAAGCGCCTGGTCGCGCATGCAGTGGCCGTCCTCCAGCAGCATCAGCCGCTCCAGCACCGCGCTTTCGGGCGCGATCGGCGGGGCGACGAGATGCGGGTCGTCGGCCGGAACCGCCAGGAAGAAGCGGTCGCGGAACAGTTCCTGCGTGGCGATGCCCGGAAAGTCCAGCGGCAGCGCGGCGATGAAGCCGTCCAGCCGCCCGGCGGAGGTTTCCTCCACCAGCGCCGCCGTCACCGCCTCGCGGATCTCGATCAGCAGAAAGGGATAGCGCCGCTTCAGTTCCGGCAGGATGGCAGGCAGCAGGAAGGGCGCGACGGTGGGAATGATGCCCAGCCGCAGGCGGCGCTCCATGGCCAGGCGATCCTGGCGTGCGGTCGCCTCGATCTCATGGATCTCGCCGAGCACGCGCTCGATGCGCGGCTTGAGGCCGAGCGCCTCGTCCGTCAGCCGCACGCCACGGGCGGACCGGTCGAACAGCGGGCAGCCCAGCCGCTCCTCCATCTCCGCGATCTGGGCCGAAAGGGCGGGCTGGCTCACCCCCGTCAATTCCGCGGCGCGGCCGAAATGCAGGGTCTGGGCAAGCGCGTCGAAATATTCCATCTGCCGGACGGTGATGCGTATCATAATCAAAAACTATCACATCAAGCAGTAAAGGCAATTTGCTTTTATCGCGATGACCGGCTAGTTTGGAACCATTCCAGACAGCCACGGCATCCGGGCAGACCGGCGCGCGCCCCAGGCACACAGATCCGGAATCCCGGAACAGGACCCAGGTGAAGAAGGGAAGCCAAAGCATGACCAAACCGACCATGACCACTTCGGCCGGCGCGCCGATTCCCGACAACCAGAATTCGCTGACCGCCGGCGAGCGCGGCCCTGTGCTGCTGCAGGACTACCAGCTGATCGAGAAGCTGGCGCACCAGAACCGCGAGCGCATTCCGGAGCGTCCGGTCCACGCCAAGGGCTGGGGCGCGCATGGCGTGCTCAAGATCACCGGCGACATCTCCAAATACACCAAGGCCAAGGCGCTGCAGCCGGGCGCAGAGACGCCGATGATCGCGCGCTTCTCCACCGTGGCCGGCGAGCAGGGCGCGGCGGATGCCGAGCGCGACGTGCGCGGCTTCGCGCTGAAGTTCTACACCGAGGACGGCAACTGGGACCTGGTCGGCAACAACACGCCGGTGTTCTTCGTGCGCGACCCGGTGAAGTTCCCCGACTTCATCCACACGCAGAAGCGCCACCCCAAGACCAACCTGCGCTCGCCGACCGCGATGTGGGACTTCTGGTCGCTTTCGCCGGAGAGCCTGCATCAGGTCACCATCCTGATGTCGGATCGCGGCCTGCCCACCGACGTGCGCCACATCAACGGCTACGGCTCCCACACCTATTCGCTGTGGAACGACGCCGGCGAGCGCTACTGGGTGAAGTTCCACTTCAAGACCCTGCAGGGCCACAAGCACTGGACCAACGAGGAAGCCGAGAAGGTCATCGGCAAGACCCGCGAATCCACGCAGGAGGACCTCTACAACGCCATCGAGCGCGGCGAATTCCCGAAGTGGAAGGTGCAGGTCCAGATCATGCCCGAGCTGGACGCGGAGAAGACCCCGTACAACCCGTTCGACCTCACCAAGGTGTGGCCGCATGCCGACTATCCGCCGATCGACATCGGCGTGATGGAGCTGAACCGCAACGCGGAAAACTACTTCGCCGAGATCGAGAACGCCGCCTTCTCGCCGTCGAACATCGTTCCCGGCATTTCCTGGTCGCCCGACAAGATGCTGCAGGCCCGCATCTTCTCCTATGCGGACGCGCACCGTCACCGCCTCGGCACGCATTACGAGACGATCCCGGTCAACCGTCCGAAGAACGAGGTGCACCACTACCACCGCGACGGGCAGATGAACACGTATGGCGGCATCAAGACCGGCAATCCGGACGCCTATTACGAGCCCAACTCGTTCGACGGCCCGGTCGAGCAGCCGGCCGCCAAGGAGCCGCCGCTGCGGATTTCCGGCGATGCCGACCGCTACAACCACCGCATCGGCAACGACGACTATTCGCAGCCGCGCGCGCTGTTCAACCTGTTCGACGAGGGCCAGAAGAACCGGCTGTTCTCCAACATCGCGGCAGCGATGGGCGGCGTGCCGGACTTCATCGTCGAGCGCCAGCTCGCCCATTTCGACAAGATCCACCCCGACTACGGCAACGGCGTGCGCAAGGCGCTCTCGGCCGCGGACGGCAAGGAGCGGCCGGCGATCTCGGTGACGGAGAACACGCCGCAGGAAGCGGCCGAATAGGCGATCCGCACAACGGACGGGAAAAAGCGCGGAGCGATCCGCGCTTTTTTCTTATGGAGAGAAAGACAAGGCTTCTTGTAGGAGGAAAAAAGCAGCCAGGCCGCCGCTTTTCGAAAAAATCCGATCCTCAGACAAGGAGACGGGCCGCCGATATGTATCCGTCGGGACGCATGGCGAACCAGGCGGGGTCCGGGAATGCCCCTACTGCACCGAGCCGACCAGGACCGACTGGTCGTCGCGGATCGAGACCCAGCGGCCGGTATTGTCGATGGCCTGCCGCTTGAGGAAGCGGTAGCCCGTCTGGTCCCACAGGCGGACCTTGTCGGTGAGATTGTCAAGCACGTAGTCGCCCCTGTCGGTGCGCACCGTCAGCACGGCGTGGCCCTCGCCATCGGGCTTGCGCACCACGGTGACGAGCAGGTCGGCCAGCGAGACGCCGAGACGGCTGAGGCGGCGGCGCTTTTCCAGCACATAGTCCTCGCAGTCGCCGACGCTCTTGTCGGGATAGGCCCAGACCTCTTCCTTGCCGTAGATTTCCTGGTCGCTCATCGGCTTGACGGACGCATTGACCGCCGCGGTGACCTCGGTGAGCTTGCGCCACAGCGCGTTCGTCATGGCTGCGGGCGCGAGAACGCGCGGCCGGATCGAGCACTCCGCCGGACGGGCCTTGCAGAACTCGTAATGGCCGATGGGCTGCGACGTCAGCCCGCCCGTCACCATCTTTCCCGAGGCGACCGCCGGCACGGAACTCCAGCCGACGACGGCCAGCCCGACCGCCGCCGCAGCGAAATAGCGCAAACCCGACGCCGCTGGTGAGGAGTTCATCGTCCCCGCTCGCCCCTGTTAGTTAACGAAACGTTAAGGGCGATTTACACTGCGTGTCAATTCGGCTTCGCGCCGGATTGCCGACATGGTTACCCGCGCAGGCGCGGCAGCGTCTATTGTGCAACAGGCAGCGGCACCCGGACGAGCCGGGCGCAGCCGCAGTGGTGTGCCGGGGGTGATGGAGGCCCGTCAGATGCGGGCGATGCACACCGCCGTGTGGCCGGAGCGGATGAAGCCCAGCTGGCTGGCGGCGCCGTGCGACAGATCGAGCATGCGCCCGCGCACGAAGGGGCCGCGGTCGTTGATGCGCACGACCACGCTCTTGCCGTTGTGCTGATTGGTGACCTTGAGCCGCGTGCCGAAGGGCAGCGAACGATGGGCGGCGGTGAGGGCGGAAGGGTTCATGCGCTCGCCCGAGGCGGTGCGGGAGTGGAGCGCGTACCAGGAGGCGCGGCCGCATTGCGCGGCGGAGGAAGCGGGGGAGGCGGAAGTGCCGAGCGCAAGGCCGGCGGTGAGGGTTGCCGCGGCCAGCGCGGCGGCTTGGGTGATCTTCATGCAGAAAAACTCGGCTCCGTTGAAAGATTGGAGCCGTTAAGCCGGGAAATGAGGCGGCAAATGCGGCGATCAGCCGGCAGTTCCGTGGCAGGGAAACAACTTTGGAGTCGCCCGGAAACAGTTTGTCAGAGAATTTGCGGTTCGAGATAAAGGAAATATTCACATTATCCGGCTGCCCGTGGCAGGGCGCGGGAGTCCAACGCGAAGTCGCTCCACCGGCCGGCCGAGTGCAGCAACCGTTCGCCTTCGCGAATGCTCGCGAAGGCTGCCGGCTGGCTCCGGAGAGCTTGCGCGGCACCGTTTCCAATCCCCATTGCTTCCGGGCTCGACTGGCGCAATCCCGGCGATCCCACGGAAGGCGGAGCGGCTTGCGCGCACGGCGTTTGCGATGCGCGGCGCGACGAGGTAGAGGGGCACCGTTCAGGCCAGACGGGCGGGAAGCGCGCCGCCGAGGAGATCGTTGATGCCGCAGCCCCTCACCATCGCCATCGACGGCCCCGCCGGCGCGGGCAAGGGCACGCTGGCGCGCAGGCTGGCCGACTACTACCACCTGCCGCATCTCGATACGGGCCTGACCTATCGGGCCGTGGCGCACAGGCTGCTGGCGAAGGGCTGGCCGCTCGGCGATGCCCCTCACGCCGCGGAGGCGGCCCGGCAGGTCGATCTCGGCGCGCTGGACAAGGAAACGCTCTCGGCCCATGCGGTGGGCGAGGCGGCCTCCAAGGTGGCGGTCATTCCCGAAGTGCGCAAGATATTGGCGGACAAGCAGCGCGCCTTCGCCGGCCAGCCCGGCGGCGCGGTGCTGGACGGGCGCGACATCGGCACCGTGGTGTGCCCCGGCGCGACGGTGAAGCTCTACGTGACGGCAAGCGCCGAGGTGCGCGCGCGACGGCGGCTGGCCGAGATCGAGGCCAAGGACGGCACCGGCGACTTCGCCGCCATCCTCGCCGACATCCGGCGCCGCGACGAGCGCGACATGGGCCGTGCCGACTCGCCGCTGAGGCCGGCCGCCGACGCGCACTTGCTCGACACCTCGGAAATGTCTATAGAGGCCGCGTTTCTGGCGGCCCGCGCGATCGTTGACGATGTGTTGGCCGAGAGAGACGCGGTCTGATCGGTTTTTCCCTCCCCTTCCCTTGCGGAAATGAGGTAGGATGGCCACATCGGACCGGAACCAGCCTGCCAGCATTCTTGCATAGCGCCGGATTTGCCGCCACGGGCGGCCAGAACCCCAGGGTTCGGAACGCCGGCAGGCCAACGCAACGCTAACCCACGGCGCCTGCCCCAGGAACGGGGCACTTCAGGAGAACATATGTCAGTAGCGAACCCCACTCGCGATGATTTCGCGAGCATGCTCGAAGAATCTTTTTCCGCCGGTCATTCCGGCGAAGGCCAGGTCGTGCGCGGCACCGTCACCGCCATCGAGAAGGACATGGCCATCATCGACGTCGGCCTCAAGGTCGAAGGCCGCGTGCCGCTGAAGGAATTCGGCGCCAAGGGCAAGGAAGGCAGCCTCAAGGTCGGCGACACGGTGGAAGTCTATGTCGAGCGCATCGAGAACGCGCTGGGCGAGGCCATGCTGTCGCGCGACAAGGCCCGCCGCGAGGAGAGCTGGGTGCGGCTGGAGGAGAAGTTCTCCAAGGGCGAGCGCGTCGAAGGCGTCATCTTCAACCAGGTCAAGGGCGGCTTCACCGTCGATCTGGACGGTGCCGTGGCCTTCCTGCCGCGTTCGCAGGTCGACATCCGCCCGATCCGCGACGTCACCCCGCTCATGCACAACCCGCAGCCCTTCGAGATCCTCAAGATGGATCGCCGCCGCGGCAACATCGTGGTGTCGCGCCGCACCGTTCTCGAAGAGAGCCGCGCCGAGCAGCGCTCGGAGATCGTCCAGAACCTCGAAGAGGGCCAGGTGGTCGAGGGCGTGGTCAAGAACATCACCGACTACGGTGCGTTCGTCGACCTCGGCGGCATCGACGGCCTGCTGCACGTCACCGACATGGCGTGGCGCCGCGTCAACCATCCGACCGAGATCCTGTCCATCGGCCAGACGGTGAAGGTGCAGATCATCCGCATCAACCAGGAGACGCACCGCATCTCGCTGGGCATGAAGCAGCTCGAGAGCGACCCGTGGTCCGACATCGGCACCAAGTTCCCGATCGGCAAGAAGATCCGCGGCACGGTCACCAACATCACCGACTACGGCGCCTTCGTGGAGCTGGAGCCGGGCATCGAGGGCCTGATCCACGTCTCCGAGATGTCGTGGACGAAGAAGAACGTGCACCCCGGCAAGATCCTGTCCACCTCGCAGGAAGTGGACGTGGTGGTGCTGGAGGTCGATCCGGCCAAGCGCCGCATCTCGCTGGGTCTCAAGCAGACGCTGGAGAACCCGTGGGAAGCCTTCGCCCGCAACCACCCTGTCGGCTCGACCGTCGAGGGCGAGGTCAAGAACAAGACCGAGTTCGGCCTGTTCATCGGCCTGGACGGCGACGTGGACGGCATGGTGCACCTCTCCGACCTCGACTGGAACCGCCCGGGCGAGCAGGTCATCGAGGAATACCAGCGCGGCCAGGTGGTCAGGGCGCAGGTGCTCGACGTCGACATCGACAAGGAGCGCATCTCGCTCGGCATCAAGCAGCTCGAGCGTGACGCGGCCGGCGATGCCGCCGCTTCCGGCGAACTGCGCAAGAACGCCGTGGTGACGTGCGAGGTGACCGCCATCAAGGACGGCGGCATCGAGGTGCGGCTGGTGGAAAGCGGGCTGGACACGTTCATTAAGCGTTCCGACCTGTCGCGCGATCGCGACGAGCAGCGCCCCGAGCGCTTCACCGTCGGCCAGAAGGTCGACGCGCGCGTCATCGCCTACGACAAGAAGACCCGCAAGCTGCAGGTCTCGATCAAGGCGCTGGAGATCGCCGAGGAGAAGGAGGCGGTGGCCCAGTACGGCTCGACCGACTCCGGCGCCTCGCTGGGCGACATCCTGGGCGCCGCGCTCAAGAAGCAGAGCGGCAACTAAGGCCTTCGCCGCGCCGTTCTCCACGGCGCGGCATCAAGTCGAAAGAAAACCCGCCGGATCGCTCCGGCGGGTTTTTTGTTCCCGAACCGACGAATTCGGCGCTACCGGCGCTTCAGGGCTTCCGCGAGCGCCGCGCCCAGCGCGCCCTGCGCCTGGCCGCCCTGCCCGCCGGCCGCGCCGCCGCGCGGCTGATGGCGTTGCGGGGTGCCGTGCTGCGGCTTGGCATTGTTGTTTCGCCCTTGCGGCTGCCTTTCCGCGCCGCCGTCCTTGCGCATGGTGAGGCCGATGCGCTTGCGCTTGATGTCGACCTCGACGACGCGCACCTTGACCACGTCGCCGGCCTTGACCACCTCATGCGCGTCCTTGACGAAACGGTCGGCGAGTTGGGAGACGTGTACCAGCCCGTCCTGGTGGACGCCGATGTCGACGAAGGCGCCGAAGGCGGCGACATTGGTGACGGTGCCTTCCAGCAGCATGCCCGGCTTCAGATCCTTGATGTCGTCCACCCCCTCGGCGAAGGTCGCGGTGCGGAAGCCGGGGCGCGGGTCGCGGCCGGGTTTTTCCAGCTCGGCGATGATGTCGCGCACCGTGGGCAGGCCGAAGCGCTCGTCCACGAAGATGCGCGGGTCGAGCGCCTTGAGGGCCGCGCTGTCGCCCATCAGCGCGCGCACGTCGCGCCCGCAGGCGGCGACGATCTTCTTGGCC
>DAOKZN010000046.1:0-5440 GCA_035325625.1 Mesorhizobium sp.
GCCAGAACTTCACCATGGTGCGCAACGGCACCTGCGAGAAGTGCGACACCTGCGGCGCGACGAGCGGTTGCTCGTGATGCGCTGAAGGCGAGGAATCGAGCCCTGCGGCCGAGGCCCGGGGCTCATCAATCCGAAGAACAGCCCGGCATCGTCCGGGCTTTTCTTTTTTCTTGATGCGGCAGCGGGAGCCCGCCTTCCCGAAGCGCCTGTCCCTCGGAACCGGCCTACAACACCGAAAAGCCGAGCATCCCCGCCAGGATGACGACGGCCCAGGCGGGCGCGTTCCAGGCCACCAGCGCGACGAACGACGCGGCCGCGATTGCCATGCTGGCCGGCGAGGTCACGCCTTCGGCGAAGACCGGATCGTACAGCGCTGCCGCGAGAAGCCCGACGACGGCGGCATTCACGCCGAGCAAGGCGCGCCGCACCATGCCGGCCCTGCGCAGCCTGTCCCAGAACGGCAGGCTGCCGATGACGAGAAGCGCCGAGGGCAGGAAGATCGCCACCAGCGCAAGCCCCGCCCCGGTTATGCCGGAAGGGAAGGTCCGGAAGGCGGCGCCGAGATAGGCCGCGAAGCTGAACAGCGGCCCGGGCACGGCTTGGGCGGCCCCGTATCCGGCGAGGAAAGCCTGCTTGTCGACGAAGCCGGTAGCCACGAACTCGGCCTGGAGCAGCGGCAGCACCACATGGCCGCCGCCGAAGACGAGCGCGCCGGACCTGTAGAACCCGTCGGCCATACGCAAGGCGGGGCTTCCCGTGCCGGCGGCAAGCAGCGGCAGGACGAACAGCAGGACCGCGAAGGCGGCAAGAAACAGGGCGCCCGTGCGCCGGCCGACCGGAACGGCGATCCCCTCGTGATCGCCGTTCGCCGCCGGTGCGGGACGCAGCCAGAGAAAGCCGGCCAGCCCGCCGGCCAGTATCACCAGCACCTGGCCGAGAGCGCCGGGCACCAGCATGGCCAGGATCATTCCGGCGACGGCGATGGTGGCGCGCTCGCGATCCGGCGCAAGGCTGCGCGCCATGGCCACGACCGCCTGCGCGACGACCGCCACCGCCGCCGCCTTCAACCCCAGGATCCATCCGCCCCCGGCATCCGCTCCCAGGGCCGAGGCTCCATAGGCAAAGGCGACCAGCAGGATCGCCGAAGGCAGCGTGAACCCCGCCCAAGCCGCCAGCAGCCCCATATAGCCAGCCCGTTGCAGCCCGATCGCCATGCCGACCTGGCTGGATGCCGGGCCGGGCAGCAATTGGCACAGGGCGACGAGGTCGGCATAAGCCTGCTCGCTGAGCCATTTCCTGCGGACGACGAAAGAGGCGTGGAAATAGCCGAGATGGGCCACCGGCCCGCCGAACGAGGTCAGGCCCAGCCCGAGGAAGACGCGGAAGACCTCCGCGACCGTCCCTCTTCTCCCCGCGGCCGGCGCAGTCTGTGCCTGCCGGTCCATCAGGCCAGCGCCTTGCCGTTTTCGCCGCGCCGGTCGGGGCCGGCCCCGCCGCTGGGTAAATGCCGAAGCGGCAGACGATTGCGCCCGTCACTCATCTGCCGTTCCTTTCCCGGACGGAGCACAAGGCTCCATCATCTCGCCGATCAGTTCCCGCACCTTGCCCCTCGCCAGATCCAGCGCTTCGCGGCCAAGCGGCGTGGCACGGTAAATCCGCCTCATGGAGCGGCCGGCGCGCCTCTCCTCGGATACCAGATAGCCGCGCTTCTCCATGGCGCGCAGCATCGGATAGAGCGTGCCGGCGCTCAGCCTGTAGCCGTGATGCGCGAGTTCCTCGATCATCCATTGGCCATAGACCTCGCCCTCGACCGCGTGGTGGAGAACGTGGAGCCGGATCAACCCGCTGAGCAGATCTTGATGTTCCATCGGGCGCAGGTACCGCTGTTTTATTATCGGAAATCGATATCGAAGACCGATGTTATCGGGGATCGCCTGCCTGTCAAGCGGAGCATGTCCGCGACGAAGAGAGATGTTACCGTTGAAATGTAACGGCAGTTACATTATCATGTTTCCATGACTGCTTCTTCATGGCTGCTGCTCACCTACAAGGTCCCTCCGGAACCCGCCGCCAAGCGCGTTGCGCTGTGGCGGCGGCTGAAGGGCATGGGCGCCGTCTATCTGCAGAACGGCGTCTGCCTGCTCCCGAAGACCGACGACCATATCCGCCGGCTGAAGATGCTGGAGAACGACATTTCCGGAATGGGCGGCGAGGCGGTGATCCTGGAAACGGTGGCGCTCGACCGCGCGCAGGAGGAAAAGGTGATCGCGCGCTTCAAGGCGGATCGCGACGAGCAATATCGCGAGTTCCTGGGCCGATGCGCGGACTTCGAGGCCGAGATCGCCAAGGAGATCGCCATCGACAAGTTCACCTATGCCGAGTTGGAGGAGGAAGACACCGACCTGACCAAGCTCCAGGGTTGGCTGGAGAAGATCAGGAAGCTCGATTTCTACGGTGCGTCCCTGGCCGAGGAAGCCGCGCAGCGGCTGCGCGCCTGCGAGGCGCTTCTCGACAGCTACGCCCAGCGCGTTTTCGACGCCCATGACGAAAACCACTGACAGGCGGATGCGGCACCAGCGGTGAGGATCGGCATGTTCACGCGCGCCCGAAGGCTGCCGGCGGTTCCCCGCGCCATCTGGGTGCTCGGCTTCGTCTCCATGCTGATGGACATCTCCTCCGAGATGATCCACGCGCTGCTTCCCGTCTACATGGTCGCGATGCTCGGCACCTCGACGCTCGCCGTCGGCATCATCGAAGGCGTCGCCGAGGCGACCGCGGCGATCGTCAAGGTCTTCTCGGGAGCGCTCAGCGACTGGCTCGGCAAGCGCAAGCTTCTTGCCGCGCTGGGCTATGGCCTTGCCGCCGCCGTCAAGCCGGTCTTCCCGCTGGCCTCGTCGCTCGACTGGCTGGTCGGTGCACGCTTCGTCGACCGGGTCGGCAAGGGCATTCGCGGCGCGCCGCGCGACGCTCTCGTCGCCGACCTGTCCCCGCCTCACCTGCGCGGCGCGAGCTTCGGCCTGCGCCAGTCGCTCGACACGCTTGGCGCCTTCATCGGGCCGCTCCTGGCCATCGGCCTCATGTGGCTGACGGCGGACGACTTCCGGGCGGTGTTCTGGATCGCCGTCATCCCGGCTCTGCTGTCGACCGGCCTGATCCTCGTCGCGGTGAAGGAACCGGAGCGACCGGGCGAAATGCGCGATGTGCGCATGCCGCTGCGCCGCGACGAGATCGGCCGCCTCAGCGGCACCTATTGGCGGGTGGTGGCGGTCGCGACCGTCTTCACCCTCGCCCGCTTCAGCGAAGCCTTCCTCATCCTGCGGGCGCAGTCGATCGGCCTGCCGCTAACTCTGGTGCCGGCCGTTCTGGTGGTCATGAACCTGGTCTACGCGCTCTCGGCCTATCCGGTCGGCGTTCTATCCGACCGGATGAACCGCGTCGCCATCCTGATCGTCGGCCTGGCATTGCTGGTGCTGGCCGATCTCGTGCTCGCCTTCGCGACAGGTCTGGCAGGCGTAGGCGCGGGCGTCGCCCTCTGGGGGCTGCATATGGGCTTCACCCAGGGGCTGCTGGCTACCCTTGTCGCCGAGACCGCGCCGGAGGAACTCCGGGGCACGGCCTTCGGCATCTTCAACCTGATAACCGGCCTTGCGCTGCTTGCGGCCAGCATCGTTGCCGGCGCGCTATGGGACGCCGTCGGGCCTCAAGGCACCTTTGTCGCCGGCGCCGCCTTTGCCTTGCTGGCCATCGCTGGCCTGGCGCTGCTTCGCGGCCGGCTGGATCTCCGTTCGTCCTGACCGGCAGTCTGTGTCAGCGGCGGCCGAACAGCAGCACCGCCACGAGCCCGAGCGCGACAAGCCCCACCGCAGCCGCCGTCGCCGGATGCTCGCGCGCCGACTGCTCGACTGCCCGCGCCTGCTTCTTGAGCGCCGGCAGGCCCTGGCCGATGCGCTCGGCGAGGTCGTCGTAGAGGTCGGACGCCGCATCGCGGCCGTCTTCGTAATAGGCGCTGCCGCGGCGGGCCGCCGTCTTCTTCAGTGCGGCGAGTTCCCGCGAAAGCGAAGCGATCTGCTTTTCGAGGTCGTTGTCGGTGAGGTTGGAAAAGAAGGTCATTCCGATGTCCCTGTTGAGAAAGACATGAAACGACCGCAGGCGGCTATGGTTCCTGCCGGCTTCCGCAGAAGCGGTTCAACCGGCGGCCTGCCCTGCGGCAGGCCGGGAAGATCGGCTTCGGGCGTGCTTCTCTGGATCGCCGTGCGTCCTGACGGACGCATATTGGCGATCTATTCCTTTGTTTGCGCATCGGATTTTTCCGAAAACCGGATTCCACTTTTCGGTTCGACGCTCCAGCGGCTCAGCGCACCTGATCGAGCAGGCGCTTGCACTCCAGCAGATCGAACAGGGCCTCCTGCAGCAGCGCGCGGTTGTCGCGCGAGAGCTTACCGCTGTCGGACTGCACCGGTCCTTCGTCCTCGGTCTTGCCAAGGCCGAAGAAGCGCCGGCTGGGCTTGACCTTGGGCTGCCCCACCAGCATTTCCTCGTCCACGCCGCGCGGCTGGGCGCCGGAGGTCAGCGGCACGGCGTCGGCCTGCTTGCGCTGGGCGATCGCCTCCACGGCGGCCATGTCGCCATTGCCGATGGCGACAAGAAACTGATTGCCGTTCTCGCGCAGCAGTTTCTGCACGCCCTTGATGGTATAGCCCTGGTCGTAGAGCATGTGGCGGATGCCCTTGATCAGGTCCACGTCCTGCGGCCGGTAGTAGCGGCGGCCGCCGCCGCGCTTCATCGGCTTGATCTGGGTGAAGCGCGTCTCCCAGAAACGCAGCACGTGCTGAGGCAGGTCGAGATCCTCGGCAACCTCGGAGATGGTTCGGAATGCGTCGGGGCTCTTGTCCATGGACGAATCCTCTCGCTGGACGGCGAAACGATCGTAAATACCGAATCGACGGCTTATTTCAGCGATTTATCGGACACCATTCAAGCCCCGCCTGAATGGCGGGGTCCGTTTTCAACCGTATGCAGCCGCAAACGGCCGGCCCTGCCGGCTCCGGCAGCGCTATTTGCCCGATTTGGCCCTGTTCTGGTGCGCCCGCAGGATGCGGTTCTTGAGCACGTTCGAAGCCTTGAACGTCATCACCCGGCGCGGCAGGATCGGCACTTCCTCGCCGGTCTTGGGATTGCGCCCGATGCGTTCGTTCTTGGAACGGACGTGGAATGTGGCGAAGGAAGACAGCTTCACCGTCTCGCCACGCACGATTGCCTCGCAGATTTCGTCGAGCACCGCCTCCACCAGTTCGGCGGACTCGGTCCTGGACAGGCCGACCTTGCGGTAGACGGCCTCGGCAAGGTCAGCACGCGTAAGTGTCTTTCCCCCCATGCGACCGTCCCATCAGCTTAAAAAACACATCTTCCAAACGACGGCGGAGCGTAAGTAATTGATCCG
>DAOKZN010000046.1:5540-11163 GCA_035325625.1 Mesorhizobium sp.
ATCAGCTTAAAAAACACATCTTCCAAACGACGGCGGAGCGTAAGTAATTGATCCGGCAAGGTCAAGGACCGAACCCGCCGGTTCGCTCCGTCACCAGCGGATCAGCACCGCGCCCCAAGTGAAGCCGCCGCCCATCGCCTCCAGCAGGACGAGGTCGCCCGGCTTTATGCGGCCGTCGGCGACGGCCACGGACAGCGCCAGCGGCACCGAGGCGGCAGAGGTATTACCGTGGAGGTCCACCGTGATCACCACCTTCTCCTCGGCTATCCCGAGCTTCTTTGCGGAAGCGTCAATAATACGTTTATTGGCCTGGTGCGGGACGAACCAGTCGAGGTCCTGCGCCGTTATGCCGGCCTCGGCGAAGGTCGCCTCGATCACGTCGGTTATCATGCCCACGGCATGCTTGAACACCTCGCGGCCTTCCATGCGCAGGTGCCCCACCGTGCCGGTGGTGGACGGGCCGCCATCGACGAACAGCTTGTCCTTGTGGGTGCCGTCCGAGCGCAGACTGGCCGCCAGCACGCCCCGGTCGGCGATGGTGCCGCCCCCCTCGCCCGCTTCCAGCACCAGCGCGCCGGCGCCGTCGCCGAACAGCACGCAGGTGGAGCGGTCGTTCCAGTCGAGAATGCGCGAGAAGGTTTCCGAGCCGATCACCAGCGCGCGCCTGGCCTGGCCGCCGCGCAGGTAGAGGTCCGCCGTCGTCACCGCATAGACGAAGCCCGAGCACACCGCCTGCATGTCGAAGGCGAAGCCGTGCTTCATGCCCAGGCGGTTCTGGATCTCCACGGCCGTGGCGGGAAAGGTGTTGTTGGGCGTGGAGGTGGCCAGCACGATCAGGTCGATGTCGTCCGGCGTCAGGCCGGCATGGGCAAGCGCGGCCCGCGCGGCCGCCTCGCCCAGCGAGGCCGTGGTCTCGTCGTCCGCCGCCACATGGCGCTGGCGGATGCCGGTGCGCTGGACGATCCACTCGTCCGACGTCTCGACCATGCCTTCGAAATCGGCATTCTTCATGATGCGGCGGGGCAACGCGGAGCCAACGCCGCGCACGATTGATCTGATCAAGGTCTTACATTTCCTGATTTTCTTCGCCGGCTTCGGCGTCGGATTTCCTGGTTGCCTGGGCATGGGCCTGCGGATTGCGGGCGTGGAACAGATCCAGATCCGCCTCGATCCGGTCCAGCAGGCGGTTGCGGACCATGTCGTAGGCCAGTTCCACCGCCGCCGCGAAGCCGTCCGAATCGGCCCCGCCATGGCTCTTGACCACGATGCCGTTCAGCCCGAGAAAGACGCCGCCATTGGAGCGGCTGACGTCCATCTTCTCGCGCAGCCGGTCGAAGGCGCCCCTGGCGAAGACATAGCCGATGCGCGCCATCAGCGTGCGGCCCATGGCGGCGCGCAAGTAGGAAGCGATCTGGCGCGCCGTGCCCTCAGCGGTCTTGAGCGCGATATTGCCGGAAAAGCCCTCCGTCACCACCACGTCCACGGTGCCCTTGCCGATGTCGTCGCCCTCCACGAAGCCGCGATAGTCCATGGAGGCCATGTTGGCCTCGCGCAGCATACGCCCGGCGTCCTTGACCTCCTCCTGGCCCTTGACCTCCTCCACGCCGACATTGAGCAGGCCGACAGTCGGCCGTTCCATGCCGAAGACGGAGCGCGCCATACCGGTGCCCAGAATGGCGAAGTCGACAAGCTGGTGCGCGTCGGCGCCGATGGTGGCGCCGACGTCCAGCACCACGCTTTCGCCGCGCAGCGTCGGCCAGATGGCGGCGATCGCAGGCCGGTCGATGGTGGCCATGGTGCGCAGGCAGAATTTCGACATGGCCATGAGCGCGCCGGTGTTTCCAGCCGACACGCAGGCATCCGACGTGCCGGACTTGACCGCCTCGATCGCCCTCCACATGGACGATTTCCACCGGCCGTGGCGCAGCGCCTGGCTCGGCTTGTCGTCCATCTTGACCGCGACCTCGCAGTGGAAGAACTCGCTTCTCTCGGCCAGCCTGGGATATTTGGCGAGCTCGGGCCGCACGGCCTCCTCCCGCCCGTAGATGACGAAGCGGACATCCGGCCGGCGCACGGCGACCGTCATGAGCGCGGGAATGACAACGCCCGGGCCGTGATCCCCGCCCATGGCATCGATGGAAATCCTGATCACGCTGGAATCATCTCTTTTTTTGCTTGGCCGCCCCGCGGCGCCCGGCGAAAATAACGGTTTTGAGCCGTCGCACAACCGGCTTTTATCATCGCCACGCCTGTTTCAAGGTTTGCCCAGCAGGGATTTCAGCTTGCGCTGAAACTCGGTCTCGGCGTCCTGCCCGCCGCCGTCCGCGCCCAGCGAAACGCCCGGTTTGCGCGGATAGGGATCGATCGCCAGGCCGAAAAACTCCTCGGCCAGCGCGCCTACGTCGATCGTGTCGCCGGAAAAGGTCTCCGGGCTGTCCGGCCCTTCCGCATCCAGCAGAATCTCGCCGCCGCCCTCGAATCCCTGCCGGCCGAGCTTGGAATCCTGCGGCAGGAACAGGCCCTCGACCGGTTCGTCGATATGGGCGGAGACGGGCTCCAGCGTCACCACGCAGGCCTGGGTGATGTCGGCCTCCACCCGGCCCGAGACCTTGACGCCGTTGCGGCGCCAGGGCGCGACCAGCAGTTCGGCGCGGTAGTTTTCGACCGAAAGCAGGCCATGGGCCTCGGCCAGCGCTGCGCGCTGCGCGGCGTCCGCCTCGATCGTCACCGGCAGGCCCTTCTGCGGCAGCCGCGCGACATGGGCGTCGAACGAGACGGGACTGCGGGGCTCCATCCTGTGCATGAGAAACTCCCTTATCCGGCTGACGGAAAGGACAGCCTGCCGGCGCAAATATCGCCGGAGGGCTGGAGGGCAAGAGCCTCCCTCACCCTAAAGGCATGGGCGGCGAGGCTTTCGGCCTGCGGCCAGTGGGTGTCCTCCGGCCGGACGTTACGGGTAAGGGCCGCGGCCAGCGCCTCGCGGTCGTCGCGCTCCAGCGCGTCGGCATAGGTCGCGGTGCGGCCGTAATACATCTTGGCCAGCCTCTTCATGCGCTTGGGCACACCCATGTCGCCGATGCCGAGCTCGCGCAGCGAGTGCTCGACATCGGTGAAGAACTCGTCGATCAGCACCTGCGCCACGTCGGCCGGGGCGCCCTTTTCGCCGTGGAGACGATTCTGGAACAGGAACATGGCAAGCGACAGCATCTCGAAACGGCCGAGCGGCGTGTCGGGCACGTTCCAGTCGGAATAAAAGACCGGCTGCCGCGCGGCCGCCACGATTTGACCGTAGAGGGCCTCGGTTATGGCGCGGTTGGCTTGGCGTTCACGGCCGAACAGGCGCTGGAACATTGGGGGTGGTCTCCCGGGAACCTGTTTGTCGGGCGGCGTTGTTGCATCGGCGGCCAAGCTGGTTTACCGCTTTTGCCGCCTCGTGCAAGCGGTGCCGGAAGTGGAAATAGGGAGTTGTCGTTGCGCGCGCTGAAAATCAAGTCGCCTCTTTCGGCCGTGCAAGCCGGCCTCGCCTCCATGCTGGCGGCGGCCACGGCGCTGTCGGGCTGCAATTCCTCCAAGATGTTCGGCGACCTCAGCCCGAGCGAGACGTTGAACCAGGGCTACATCATCGACCAGCAGGCGCTGGACGCGGTGCCCGTCGGCTCCAGCCGCGAGCAGGTGCTGCTCGCGCTCGGCACGCCGTCCACCACCGCGACCTTCGACAACGAAGTCTTCTATTATATCTCGCAGACGCGCCGGCGCGCCGTGGCCTTCGAGAATCCGCGGCTGGTGGACCAGAAGGTGCTCGCCGTCTATTTCGGCAAGGACGGCCGTGTCAGCCAGATCGCCAATTACGGCCTGAAGGACGGAAAGGTGTTCGACTTCATCTCGCGCACCACGCCCACCGGCGGCAAGGATCAGAACTTCCTCGCCCAGGTCATTCGCGGCGCCGGCAACATGTCGCCAGGCGCGGCGGGCAGCCTGCTGGGCGGCGGCAACGGCATGTAGGCGGCGCCGCCGCTTCTTCCCGATCGAGTTGAAAAAACCCGCGGAATCGCTTCCGCGGGTTTCTGATTCCGGACCGGCGGTGGCTGGGCCACCGCCGGAGAGGGAACCGGTCAGGCGGCGCCGATATGCGCCAGCACGGCCAGCAGCAGCAACGCCACGATGTTGGTGATCTTGATGGCAGGGTTGACGGCCGGACCGGCGGTGTCCTTGTAGGGATCGCCGACCGTGTCGCCCGTCACCGAGGCCTTGTGCGCCTCCGAGCCCTTCAGGTGCTTGACGCCGTCCTTGTCGGTGAAGCCGTCCTCGAACGACTTCTTGGCGTTGTCCCAGGCGCCGCCGCCCGAGGTCATCGAGATGGCCACGAACAGGCCGTTGACGATGACGCCGAGCAGCGAGGCGCCGAGCGCGGCGAAGGCCGAGGCCTTGGAGCCCGAGATCAGCAGCACGCCGAAATAGACGACCAGCGGCGCCAGCACCGGCAGCAGCGAGGGGATGATCATCTCCTTGATCGCCGCCTTGGTGAGCAGGTCGACGGCGCGGGCGTAGTTCGGCTTGGAGGTTCCCTGCATGATGCCGGGGTTCTCGCGGAACTGCTTGCGCACCTCCTGCACGATCGCCCCCGCCGCGCGGCCCACCGCCGTCATGGCGATGCCGCCGAACAGGTAGGGGATCAGCCCGCCGAAGATCAGGCCGGCCACCACATAGGGGTTCGACAGGTCGAAGGAGACCGTGCCGAGATCGGAGAAGTACGGATATTGCGCGGCGTTGGCCGCGAAATATTGCAGGTCGTTGGAATAGGCCGCGAACAGCACCAGCGCGCCGAGGCCGGCCGAGCCGATGGCATAGCCCTTGGTGACGGCCTTGGTGGTGTTGCCGACGGCGTCGAGCGCGTCGGTGGACTGGCGCACCTCCTTGGGCAGGCCCGACATCTCGGCGATGCCGCCGGCATTGTCGGTGACAGGGCCGAAGGCATCGAGCGCCACGATCATGCCGGCAAGGCCGAGCATGGTGGTGACGGCGATCGCCGTGCCGAACAGGCCGGCAAGCTGGTAGGTGGCGATGATGCCGCCGACGATGACGATGGCCGGCAGCGCCGTCGCCTCCAGCGAAACCGCCAGGCCCTGGATGACGTTGGTGCCGTGGCCGGTCACCGAAGCCTGGGCGATCGACACCACGGGCCGCTTGCCGGTGCCGGTGTAGTATTCGGTGATGACGACGATCAGCGCCGTCACCAGCAGGCCGATGAGGCCGCACACGAACAGGCTGGTGCCGGTGACGGCTTGGCCGATGTCGCCCCAGCCGATGGTCATCGAGGTGGCCGCCCCGAGCCCGATCACCGACAGCACGCCGGTGACGATCAGGCCCTTGTAGAGCGCGCCCATGATCGAGCCGTTGGCGCCGAGCTTGACGAAGAAGGTGCCGATGATGGAGGTGATGATGCAGGCGCCGCAGATGGCGAGAGGATAGATCATCACCTGCTCGAGGTTGGCCGCGCCGGCGAAGAAGATGGCGGCCAGCACCATGGTGGCCACCACGGTCA
This sequence comes from Mesorhizobium sp., assembly GCA_035325625.1. Taxonomy (GTDB): domain Bacteria; phylum Pseudomonadota; class Alphaproteobacteria; order Rhizobiales; family Rhizobiaceae; genus Mesorhizobium. Next base: position 11,083 of record DAOKZN010000046.1, read on the forward strand.
CCGCATAGGTCTCGAACAGGTCGGCCGCCATGCCGGCGCAGTCGCCGACATTGTCGCCGACATTGTCGGCGATTGTGGCCG
>DAOKZN010000047.1:0-11022 GCA_035325625.1 Mesorhizobium sp.
GCTTGTCGTTGCCGGCGCTGGCGACGTTGAGGATCTTGCCGCGCAGCGGCAGCACGGCCTGACTGGCGCGGTCGCGCGCCTGCTTGGCCGAGCCGCCGGCCGAATCGCCCTCGACGATGAAGATCTCGGCGCCGGCCGCCGCGTTCTGCGTGCAGTCGGCGAGCTTGCCGGGCAGGCGCAGCTTGCGCACGGCCGTCTTGCGCGACACCTCCTTTTCCTGGCGCCGGCGCACGCGCTCGTCGGCGCGCGCGATCACCCAGTCCAGGAGCTTGGTGGCCTCCTGCGGGTTGGCCGCGAGCCAGTGGTCGAACGGGTCGCGGATGGCGTTCTCCACGATGCGGATCGCCTCCACCGTGGCCAGCCGGTCCTTGGTCTGGCCGACGAATTCCGGCTCGCGGATGAACACCGACAGCATACCGGCGGCCGAGATCATCACGTCCTCGGACGTCACGACCGAGGCGCGCTTGTTGCCGGTGAGCTCGCCATAGGCGCGCAGGCCGCGCGTCAGCACATTGCGGAAGCCCGCCTCGTGCGTGCCGCCCTCGTTGGTGGGAATGGTGTTGCAGTAGGAATTGAGGAAGCCGTCGCCGCCATACCAGGTCACCGCCCATTCCAGCGAAGCGTGGCCGCCCTGCTTCTCGCTCTTGCCGGCGAAGATCTCGCGCGTGACCTGGAAGTCGCCGTCGAGGGAGGCTGCCAGGTAGTCCTTCAGCCCGCCGGGGAAGTGGAACTCGGCCTTTGTCGGCGTGTCGTCCTTTTCCTTGATGAGGGAAGGGTCGCAGGACCAGCGGATCTGCACGCCGCCGAACAGATACGCCTTCGAGCGGGCCATGCGGTAGAGGCGCGCGGGCTCGAAAGCGGCGCCCTTGCCGAAAATCTCGGGGTCGGGGTGGAAGCGGGTGCGCGTGCCGCGCCGGTTCTGCACTTCGCCGAGCAGTTCCAGCGGCCCCTGCGGCTTGCCGCGCGAGAAACGCTGGCGATAGAGGCGGCGGGCGCGCGCCACCTCCACTTCCAACTGGTCCGACAGGGCGTTGACGACGGACACGCCGACGCCGTGCAGGCCGCCCGAGGTTTCGTAAACCTTGGAGTCGAACTTGCCCCCGGCATGCAGCGTGGTCATGATGACCTCGAGCGCCGACTTGTCCTTGAACTTCGGGTGCGGGTCGACGGGGATGCCGCGGCCGTTGTCGGTGACGGTCAGGAAGCCGTCGGCCGAAAGCTCCACCTCGATGAAGGTGGCGTGGCCGGCCACCGCCTCGTCCATGGAATTGTCGATGACCTCCGCGAAGAGGTGATGCAGCGCCTTCTCGTCGGTGCCGCCGATATACATGCCGGGCCGTCGCCGCACCGGCTCCAGTCCTTCCAGCACCTCGATGTCGGCCGCGCTGTAGCTGTCGGAGCCGTCGCGGGGAGCGGGGGCGGCGCGTTTGGCGGCCTGCACCAGCGGGTCGGCCGGCCGCGAAGGCGCGCGCAGGGGCTGCGGCTGCTTGTCCAGATTGGTGAAGAGATCGTTGCTGTCGTCCATGCGGGTGGGAGATTTCCGATGCTGCGAATCACCGACGATATTGCCACGCTTTGCGCGCTGGCGCGACCGAGGTTCCGGTTATGTTCAGGCCGTCAGCCTACGACTTTTCGTCGGGCACCAGTTCGAGGTGCAATCGGGTTCCGGTCGCGGCCGCATAGCGCTTGAGTGTGGCGATGGAAGGGGAGATGCTACCGCTTTCGAGCCGCGCGATTGCCGACTGGGTCGTGCCGATGCGCCGGGCAAGCTCGGCCTGGGAAAGCCTGGCGTCGTGGCGGGCACGGATCAGTTCCTCGATAACCGCGTAGTCGACCTCCGCCTTTTCGTACTCGGCGCGGAATTCTGGGTCCCGCATCCATTTGCGCTTGAGGTCGGAAATTCCGGTCATTGCGAGATACCCTTCAGCCGTGAGTGCGCCAATTCGAGGGCGCCAGCCGGCAGCTTCGCGGACTTCTTCGCGAACACGTGCAAAACCACTACCCGGCGCCCTGTTGCTGCGACATAGAGCCCTCTGGCGATCCCGCCGGAGGCCTTGGCGCGAAGCTCCCAGAGCTTTCCTTCAACATGCTTCACATGCGGCTCGCGCATGTGGTCGAGGCCGACCTTTTCCACCATTTCCATCAGGCGCCGCGCTCGCAAGGCAGGCGGAAGCGCTTCCAATTCGGCGTCGACCGCCGGTCCGAGCGTTTCTACGCGCCATTGCGGCACATAGCGTATCCGCTATGTTTTCACAAGCCCCGGCCCCTATTCCGCCGCGTCGCTGTACTCCGAAAGCGGCGGGCAGGAGCAGATCAGGTTGCGGTCGCCGGCGACGTTGTCGATGCGCGATACCGGCGGCCAGTACTTGACCAGCGTGTCGGCATTGCCGGCCGGATAGGCGGCCTCCAGGCGCGAATAGGGATGCGTCCAGTCGCCGGCCAGCGCTTCGGCGGCCGTGTGCGGGGCGTTCACCAGCGGGTTGTCGTTTGCCGGCCATTCGCCCTTTTCCACCTTCGCCGCCTCGTCGGCGATGGCGATCAGCGCCTCGCAGAGACGGTCCACCTCGCCCTTCGGCTCGGATTCGGTCGGCTCCACCATCAGCGTGCCGGCCACCGGGAACGACATGGTGGGCGCATGGAAACCGTAGTCGATCAGCCGCTTGGCGATGTCGTCCACGGTGATGCCCGAGCGGTCCTTGATGACGCGGGTGTCGAGGATGCACTCGTGCGCCACACGCCCGCCGCGGCCCCGGTAGAGCACCGAATAGTGGTTGCCCAGCCGCGCCACCAGGTAGTTCGCCGACAGGATGGCGATCTCGGTGGCCTTCTTCAGCCCTTCGGGGCCCATCATGCGGATATACATCCAGGTGATGGGCAGGATCGAGGCGCTGCCGAAAGGCGCGGCCGAAACGGCGTGGGCGGAGCCTTCCGCGACGTGGCCCGGCAGATAGGGCTTCAGATGCGCCTTGACGCCGATGGGGCCGACTCCCGGGCCGCCGCCGCCGTGCGGAATGCAGAAGGTCTTGTGCAGGTTCATGTGGCAGACGTCGGCGCCGATGTCGCCGGGACGGGCAAGCCCGACCAGCGCGTTGAGGTTGGCGCCGTCGAAATAGACCTGCCCGCCATGCCCGTGCACGATGGCGCAGATGTCCTTGGCGCCTTCCTCGAACACGCCATGCGTGGACGGGTAGGTGAACATCAGCGCCGCTAGGTTGGCGCCGTGCTGCTCGGCCTTGGCTTTCAGGTCGTCGATGTCGATGTTGCCGTCGTCGGTGCAGCGCACCACCACCACGCTCATGCCCGCCATGGCGGCGCTGGCCGGATTGGTGCCGTGCGCGGAGGAGGGGATGAGGCAGATGTTGCGATGACCCTCGCCGCGCGCCTTGTGATAGCCGCGGATGGAGAGCAGGCCGGCATATTCGCCCTGGCTGCCGGCGTTGGGCTGCAAGGTCACGGCATCGAAGCCGGTGATCTCGGCGAGCCAGCCTTCGAGCTGGTCGATCATGGCGCGGAAGCCGGCCGAATGCGCCCTGGGTGCGAAGGGGTGCAGGTTGGCGATGCTGGGCCAGCTCACCGGCATCATCTCGGCCGCCGCGTTGAGCTTCATGGTGCAGGAGCCGAGCGGGATCATGGCGCGGTCGAGCGCCAGGTCCTTGTCGGCCAGCCGGCGCAGGAAGCGCATCATGTCGGTCTCGGAGCGGTTCTCGTGGAACACCGGCTGGGTCAGGAATTCCTTGCCGCGCGGCTTGCCGGGCAGGCTGCCGGCGGCCGAAGGCCTGGCCTCCGCTCCGAACAGCGCGGCGATCGCGCCAAGGTCTTCCGCGGTCGAGGTCTCGTCGAAGGCGATGCCGACATGGTCGGCGTCGACGACGCGTAGCAGCCGGCCGCCCTTCTCGGCCTCGGCAGCGATGGCCCCGGCCTTGCCCTTCGCCTCGACCGTCACGGTATCGAAGCGGCTGGAGCCGAGCACCTTGAAGCCGGCGGCGGCAAGACCCTCGGCCAGCCCGTTGGCCAGCGCATGGATGCGGCTGGCGATGCCTTGCAGACCTGCCGGGCCGTGCCAGATGGCGAAGGCGGTCGCCATGTTGGCCAGAAGCGCCTGCGCGGTGCAGATGTTGGAGGTGGCCTTGTCGCGGCGGATGTGCTGCTCGCGCGTCTGCAGGGCCAGCCGGAAGCCGGGCCGGCCCTTGGTATCCACCGACTGGCCGACCAGACGGCCGGGCATGAGCCGGGTGAGATTTTCCGACACGGCGCAATAGGCGGCGTGCGGGCCGCCGAAGCCGATCGGCACGCCGAAGCGCTGCATGGAGCCGATGGCGATGTCGGCGCCGAGGCTCGCCGGTGCACTGGTGACGGTCAGCGACAGCGGATCGCAGATGAAGACGACCAGCGCGCCGGCGGCCTTCGCCTTCTCGATCGCCGCCTTGTGGTCGCCATAGACGCCGTTGGCGTCCGGCCATGAGACGAGCAGGGCGGCCGTGTTCTCGTCGATCGTTTCGCCGTCGATCTCGATGCCGAGCGGCTCGGCGCGCGTGTGGAGCACGTCCAGCGTCTGCGGCAGCGGCACGCCGGCCAGCGCCACCTTGTGGCGCTTGTCGCGATGATGGCGCACGGCAATGCCGACCGCCTCGGCCGCGGCCGTGGCCTCGTCCAGCAGCGAGGCGGAAGCGACCGGCAGGCCGGTCAGCTCGGTCACCAGCGTCTGGAAATTGAAGAGCATTTCCAGCCGGCCCTGGCTGATCTCGGCCTGGTAGGGCGTATAGGCCGTGTACCAGGCCGGGTTCTCGAACATGTTGCGCTGGATGACCGGCGGCACTTCCACGCCATGATAGCCCGCGCCGATGAAGCTCTTCATCACCGTGTTGCGCGACATGGTGGCCGAAAGCTCGGCAAGGGCCTGCGCCTCGCTGGCCGGGGCCGGCAGGTCGAGCGCACGGTCGAGCCGGATCGACCGGGGAACCGCCTGGTCGATCAGCGTCTCGACCGAGGGCACGCCGATGCGGGCGAGCATGTCGCGTATGTCGGCGTCGCCGGGGCCGATATGGCGGTCCGTGAAAGCGTAGGGTGCCGTGGTCATCTCGTTCATCCGTCAGCCGATATGGGCTTTGTAGCCGGCCTCGTCGAGGAGACCTTCAAGCTGGCTCTCGTCCGAAAGCTTCATCTTCCACAGCCAGCCGTCGCCGGCCGGCGCGGAATTGACCAGCGCAGGGTCGGAAGAAAGCGCGTCGTTGACCTCGGTCACCTCGCCGTCCACCGGCGCGTAGACGTCGGAGGCGGCCTTGACGGATTCCACCACCACGGCGGTGTCGCCCTTGGACAGCGCCTTGCCGGCTTCAGGCAGTTCCACGAAGACGAGGTCGCCAAGCTGCTCCTGCGCGTAGTCGGTAATGCCGACCGTGGCCACGCCACCCTCGACGCGGAGCCATTCGTGATCTTGCGTGTAATAGGTCTTCGACATGAAAATCATCCTTTGCGATAGCGGTGTGGCGTAAAGGGCAGGGCGGCGACGTCCACCGGCACTTTCGTGCCGCGCACGTCCGCGAACAGTCGTGTCCCGGGCTTGGCGAGCGCGGCCGAAACGTAGCCCATGGCGACCGGATGGCCGGCCGAAGGGCCGAAGCCGCCGGAGGTGACGCGGCCGGCGGCGTTGCCGTCGGCGTCTGTCAGGGCAGCGCCCGCGCGCACCGGCTGGCGGCCTTCCGGCTTGAGGCCGACGCGCTTCTCGGTCGCGCCGCGTTCCAGCGCGGCGCGCAGCGCCTCGGCGCCGATGAAGCCGCCCGAAGCGCGGATGTCCTTCGGCACGGCCCACATCAGCCCGGCCGAGACGGGGTCGGTCTCGGGCGTAAGGTCCTGCCCGTGCAGGCAAAGGCCGGCCTCCAGCCTCAGGCTGTCGCGTGCGGCAAGCCCGATCCACATGACGCGGCCGTCGGCCAGCAGCTTTTCGAGCAGCGCTCGCGCGTCCTTCTCCGGCAGGCCGATCTCGAAGCCGTCCTCGCCGGTGTAGCCGGAGCGGCTCATGAACCAACCCTCGCGCGGCTCGATGCCGTGCATGAAGGAAAGAGTGCCGGTCTCTATCCCCGCATCGTTCAGCGCCGCCTCCGCCTCCGGTCCCTGGATGGCGAGGAAGATGCGCTCCAGCGGCTCCACCTTCGCGTCGAAGCCTTTCGCCACCTCCTGAAGATGCGCGATGTCGGCTGCCGCGTTGCCGGCATTGGCAACCACCATGAAGCGCTCGGGGCCGAGGCGGGTGATGATGAGGTCGTCCTCGATGCCCGCGCCTTCGTTGAGGAAGAAGGTGTATTTGGACTGCGACGGCTCCAGCGCCGCCGCATCGAGCGGGCAGGCGCGGGAAAGCAGGGCGGCCGCCTGCGGGCCGTGTACGACGATCAGCTTCATGTGCGAGATGTCGAACAGGCCGACATGCTCGCGCGTGTGCTGATGCTCCTTCATGACGCCGGCCGGATAGGTCAGCGGCATGGTCCAGCCGGCGAACGCGCCGAACTTGGCGCCCGCGGCCTTGTGCAAATCTTCCAGCGGTAGTGTCTTGGTGGTGTCTTCGCCCGTCATGTCTTCTCCAGAACAGCACGCCTTGGCCGCAACATGCGGCCGGTCCGTGCCCCTCTGTCTGAAGCCTGAGAGACTCGCGCGCCGGAACTCTGTCGGCAGCGCTTACACCTTCGGCGCGAGGCTTTCACCTCGACTTTCCAGAGTGCCGTTCCCGTCCACGGTTCTTTTGCCTGAGAGATTTCGGGCGATTTCCCCTTCGGCGGCAGCTTGCGCTGCTCTCTCCCGCAAACAGGTGGGGCCTTGCGGGCCCCCCGACGAGTCATCCATAGCCTGCACGCGACAGATTGTCACCTGCCTGCGGCGCGACCCGTGGAAATTTCCGCGGAAGGGAAAAAATCGCCGGGGGACCCGATTCAACGACTGAAGCGTGTCGCGATCTGTCAGAGTCGCTCCGTATGCTTCAGGTTCCTGATTTTACGCATGTCTTTATCCCGAACCGATCCCCGGTTTCGGGAGACATGCGTTAGTGACGGCTCGGCGTCACTGGGGCCTGGGGGAGGGCGTGCCGGCCGCGTCCAGCCGTTGCTCGATGCTGCCGATCAGTTGGCCCGTTTGCGCATGCAGCAGCTTCAATTTGGCCAATTGTTCGCAGATGAGCCCGATTTCGTGCTGCTCCCGATGCTCGGCGGGGGCGGTTCCGACCCCGTGCAAAAGCCAGGAAAGGCTCACATTCAAGAGGCCCGACAATTTGTCGAGGCGATGCGATCCCGGCTGAGACCGGTCGGTCTCCCATTCACGCACTGTGGCGGTCCTTACGCCGAGCCGCCAGGCAAGTTCCCTGGTGTTCAGATCGCTGACGTCGAGGGCACGCGAAAGGCGTCCTCCAAACGTATCGAGATCAGGTTCTTCTTCGAAAATGGTCGTGGTGTCGGACACCCGATACACCTCCTTGCTGGTCGTGGGATGACGTGGCGCGGATCATTCCTGCGCCGCCCAAGAGCATAGGCGCCTCGCCCCCGATCACAAGGCTTGGTTTCAAGGTTTTCAATAAGGTACTGAAATATAATGATTATAAAGACCTATATGCCGCCATACCAGTCGTAGCCATAGTCTTCCCAGAAGCCGCCGCGGCCGCCGCCTATGGCGGCGAAGCTGTCGACCAGCTCGATGCGGCTCAGATATTTCGGCATCTTGTAGCCGAGCTGCCGCTCCACCCGCACGCGCAGCGGCGCGCCGTTCTCCACCGGCAGCGGCTTGCCGTTCAGCCCATAGGCCAGGATGGTCTGGGGATGGCGCGCGTCGATCAGGTCGATCGAGCCGTAATATTTGACGTCGCCGGCAAACGTGCGGTCGATCGTGTCGAGGCAATGGAACACGACATAGCGGGCCTGAGGCTTGACCACGGCCATGTCGAGCACCAGCGACAGCGGCGTGCCGGTCCATTTGGCGATGCAGCTCCAGCCCTCCACGCAGTCGTGGCGGGTGATCTGGGTGCGGCTGGGCATGGCGACGAGCTGGTCGCGGGAGAGCGAAAGCGGCTTCTCCACCAGTCCCGTCACCTCCAGCCGCCAGCCGGCGAAATCATTGGCCAGCAGGTTCTTGTAGGAGGCGTCGTCCGGCGCGGTGACGCCGTTCGGCCGCATCGGCTGGCGGATGTCGGCCTCGGTGAATTCGGGCGCCAGCGCATCCGCCCCGGCCAGCAGCCGCTGGGCACGCCATGTCAGGCCGTTGGCCTTTTCGAGGAAGGAGCGCAGGCCGTCGCCGACGCCGAGCTGGCCGTCGAAGGCGTCGCGGCCCGACAGCACGATGCCGGAGGCCCCGAGACTTGCCGCGGTGAGGAACTTCCTGCGGTTCATGCGGAATCTCGGCGCCATGTCAGGCTTCCTCTTCCCCGGGCGGGTTGGCGCGATACCAGCCGGTGACGATGGAACGCAGCTCGTTGACCGGGCCGGCGGCGAGGATCATCAGCATGTGGACGACGAAGAACAGCACCAGCAGCGTCATGACGGCGAAGTGGATGGTGCGCGCGGTCTGGCGGCCGCCCAGCACCTCGTTGAGGAAGGGCAGCACGGCGTTCATGCTGGGCGACATGGCAAGGCCGGTGACCACCATCAGCGGCAGCAGCACGAACAGCACGCCGGCATAGGTCAGCTTCTGCAAGGGGCCGTAGCGGCGCCCATGCGAAAATTTCAGCCGCGCATGGTCGGCGATGTCGCGCGGCAGGCTCCGGAAGTCCTTCAAACGCGGCCAGAGGTCGCGCCTTGCGTGCCCGTTCAGGAGGCTGGCCAGCAGCCAAGCCAGCAGCGTGGCGCCGAGCGCCCAGGCGAAAAAGAAATGCACCACGCGTGCCGTGCCGAGGTCGTAGTAGGAGGGGATCGTCGCCCAGGACGGGAAGGCGCGGGCGCTCTCGCGGCCGGGCGGCCCCGACCAGCCGAGCACGCCGGTGGTGTCGAAACGGCGGCCGAAGACCTCGGTGAAGCCGCGCGGGCCGGATTCGGTATTCACGGCGCCGATGGCGAGGACGGTGTTGTCGTAGCCGAAGCCGGATTCCTTGCCGATATAGAGCTGCGGCCGGGCATTGAAGATCTGCAAGCCGGAAAGCAGCAGGAAGAACAGGCATGCCGCCCACAGCCAGTGCGTCGCCCGGGTCCAGGCCGACTGGCGGTAGACCAGCGCCGAGCCTTCCGGCGGTGCCTTCTTCACGTCAGGTCCGGCGCTTGCGATGGCATCCATATGCCCGATCCGTCCATATCCCGCGCGATGCCATGCCCTTATGGCCGGTCCGCTCACGGCTTATACGCCGGGAAGGGCGCCTTGCGGCGGTTCTCACGAATTTTTGCAGATCGCGTGTGCCCGGCAGGGCCGGCTTCAGCTTCCCAGGCTGACGGCAAGGTTGACGGCCGCCGCCACGATCACCGTATTGAAAAAGAACGACACGATCGAATGCGCCAGCGCGATGCGGCGCATCTGCACCGTGGTGATGGACGTGTCGGAGGTCTGCGAGGTCATGCCGATCACCACCGCGAAATAGAGGAAATCCCAGCCTTGCGGCCGCTTGGTGCCCGGAAATTCGAGACCTCCGACCGGCGTTTTTTTCTCGCCCGCGGCGACCCCCACGTCGTCCATCCAGTAGACATGCGCATAGTGCAGCGCCGTCATGGCGTGGATGGTGAACCAGCCGAACGGGATCGAAGCCAGCGCGAAGATCAGGCTGGGGACGTCCGAACCCTTGGTGTTGATAATCTGGAAGAGCGCGCCCACGGCGACGCCGACCACCACCAGCGTGACGGCGAATATCACCCCGACGGGCTGGTCGGTGGCGCGCGCGTTGCGGCTGAGAAAGTCGGCCGTCAGCCGCGGCATCTGCATCGTGACCAGCACGGCATAGGCCAGGAAGAAGGCGTTGGCGCCGATCGAGTAGGCGAGCGGCGCATGCAGGAACAGAGCTGCCATCAGCGCTGCGACGCCGATCCCGGCCGACACCGCGAACTGCTTGTGGCGGTGCAGGGGCCTTGTCGCCGGTCTCGCGTTCATCTGGCCTGTGCCGCTCCGTCCTGGCTACGCCCTATGTCGTGGCCGATTTCAGGGCCCGCCGCAAGATGCGGTCGAGCTCGCCCAGGAAACGCGATCGATCCTGCGGCGTGAAGCCGGCGTTGTAGCCCTTGCTCTCGCCGGTCTCGCGCAGATGCTGCTTCAGATCGCGCATCGCAACCGCCATGCCGATGGTTTCCGGCGTGAACGGGCGCCCGGTGGGGCCGAGCACATGGACGCCCAGCGGCACCAGGCGCGCGGCCAGCGGAATGTCGGCCGTGACCGCCACGTCGTTGGCGCGCGCCTGCTCCACGATCCAGTCGTCAGCCGCATCCGCGCCCCTGGAGACGACGACATTGCGCACCATGGGATCGCGGGAGGGCCGCAGGCCGCCATTGGCGACGAAGGTGACGGCGACGCCATGGCGCTCCGCCACCTTCAGCACTTCCGCCTTCACCGGGCAGGCGTCGGCATCGACATAGATGGCGGGGGCCGGCACCGGCTGCCGGCTCAGTAGACCACGACGCTGCGGATGGACTTGCCCTGGTTCATCAGGTCGAAGCCCTTGTTGATGTCTTCCAGCGGCATGGTGTGGGTGATCATCGGGTCGATCTGGATCTTGCCCTCCATGTACCAGTCGACGATCCTGGGCACGTCGGTGCGGCCGCGCGCGCCGCCGAAGGCGGTGCCCATCCAGGTGCGCCCGGTGACGAGCTGGAACGGCCGCGTCGAGATTTCCTGCCCGGCGCCGGCCACGCCGATGATGACCGACTTGCCCCAGCCGCGATGAGACGATTCAAGGGCTTGGCGCATGACCTTGACGTTGCCCGTGCAGTCGAAAGTGTAATCGGCGCCGCCGATCTGGTCGGCGCCGCGCTTGGTCAAATTGACGAGATAGGGCACGATGTCGCCGTCGACTTCCTTCGGATTGACGAAATGCGTCATGCCGAAGCGCTCGCCCCATTCCTTCTTGTCGTTGTTGAG
>DAOKZN010000048.1:0-10861 GCA_035325625.1 Mesorhizobium sp.
GCAGCCGACGCCGCTGGGCCGCGCGCTCGCCGAGCACGGGCAGGTGATGCTGACCGCCTCGCGCAAGGCCTCCGAGATGGTGGCCTCATTCAGCCAGGGCCGCTCCGGCGTCGTCCGCGTCGGCGGCACGCCGTTCTTCACCGACGCGCTCATCTCCGGCATGATCGCCGATTTCCAGAACGCCCATCCCGACGTGCGGGTGGACCAGAGCTACGGCTATCTTTCCGACCTGCGCGCCGCCATCAATGCCGACCGCATCGACCTCGCGGTCTGCCCCATCGACATATTGGACGAGGGCTCGGGCATGGAATTCCGCCCGATCCTGCCGGGCCGCAACGTGGTGGCCTGCCGCGCCACCCATCCGCTGCTGCTGCGCCGCAAGCTTAAGGGCACCGAGCTGCTGGACTATCCGTGGATCGCCCCGCCCCCCGGCAGCCCGCTGCTGGAAGACCTGCGCAGCCTGCTGCTCTCGCTCGGCGCCACGGAGATAAAGATACGCTATTCCGGCGGCTCGCTGACCAGCGCGATCAACTACATGCAGCACAGCGACGCGCTGACGGTGCTGCCGCACAGCGTCGTCTTCGCCTTCCGGCGGGAAAAATCGATCACCGCCCTGCCGGTCGCCATTCCGCATCCGGAACGCGCGCTTGGCCTGCTGCGGCTGGCGGACAGGCCCCGCTTGCCGGCGGTCGACGCCTTCGCCGACCACATCCGCAAGGGCTTCGAGAATCTGCGGCACCTCATCAAGCGCCACGAGCAGGCCGTGGTCTGGGGGGCGTGAACCCCCTCCCCCGGCGGCATCATGCGGGCCGCGGCCATGCCGGGGCGCGGGACCGGGCCTCTGGATCGCCGTGCGTCCTGACGGACCCATATTGGCGATCTATTTTCGGTCCGATGCCCTAAGTCAGCAGCCCGACGCACAGCGCGCCCATCAGCAGCGGAAACTGCATGCGCAGCCATTCCCGGGTCCGGCCGAGGGAAAACACGACGGCAACGAGAATGGCGAGCGCCAGCAGCGCGCCGAGGCTGCGCGTGGCCGGCACGACCAGCAGCACCGCCGCCGCCACTTCCATGGTCGCGACCGCGAAGCGCAGCCAGGACGGGTAGCCCCACTTCTCGAACTCCTCGCGCACGAAATCCGGGCCGGTCAGGTTGAGGCCGGCCGACCCCACGAAGATGGCGGCCAGCGACCATATGACGATCTGCTCAAGAAGGCTCATGGTTCTCTCCGGTTCCGCCGCGCAGGGCGGGCTGCCTCAGCAGGCGGTGGCGCGGTAGACCGCGTTGCCGGCGCAGCCGGCGCATTGCGGCGCCAGTATGCCGCCCGCGGCAGTGCGGATGCGCATGGCCGAGCGCCTGGCGCCGTCCACCACCTGCGCCACGTCGCAGTCCACCAGCCGGCCGCCGCGCTTGACGATGCGCCCGTCCACCATCACCGTGTCGACATTGGCCGGCATGGCCGACATCACCACCGTCGTCTCGATGTTGGCGAGCGGGGCCGTGTTGAGGTCGTTGGTGCGGATGAGAATGATGTCGGCCTGCTTGCCCGGCGTCAGCGAGCCGGTCACGTCGCCGAGGCCCAGCGCCCTGGCGCCGTTGATGGTGGCCATCTCGATCACCTCGTGCAGGCCGATCGGCGGCAGGTGCTCCGTGTCGGTGTCCTTCCACGGCACGCCCATGTTCCAGGTCACGCGCATGTTCTCCAGCATGTTGGGCGGCACCAGCGAGGTGGCGTCGCACGACAGCGAGATCATCACGCCGGCCTCCCGCATCTTCATCAGCGCGCGGCGGGCGTCGCCGGTCTCGCCCAGCCGAAGCTCGGAGAGCGTGGCGAAGCTGAGCGGCGTGCCGGTGCGCGCCATGGCCTCGCGGTCGCTGTCGGTGGCGGCGATGTAGTGGCAGAACAGGAAGTTCGGCCCGAGGAAGCCGCGCCGCTCGTAGTCGGCGGCGTCGTCGGTGTTGGGCGCGGCCTGGCTGGCGTGGATGGCCACCGGAAGGCCGAGCTTCAGCATCATCTCCATCTCCTCGTAGAAGACCTCGATGTTGCTCTGGATCGGCCCGCGCAGATTGGCGCCGAGATGGACCAGCCCCTGCAGGCGCGAGGGGTCGGCGAACCATTCCTCGCGCACGCGCGGCAGGTCCTCGTAGCGGTTGACCTGGTCGACCGGCAACTTGTCGATGTGGCCCATGGCGTAGCGCGCCCTGAGGCCGGAGTCCCGATGCGCCCGCAATTCGGCGTCGACATGGGCCGGCGAGCGGTTGTTGTGCGACCAGTTGTGAACCGTGGTCACGCCCGAATTGGCGAGCTCGGCAAGGCCCAGCCGCACGCTGCTGTAGAAGTCGTCCGCGTCGTAGAGCGAAGCAGTGGCCCATTTGGCCTGGAAATACTCGTAGCCGCCGTCGGACACGAAATTGCGGCCGATGGTGCTCCACATGTGGTAGTGGGAATCGATCAGCCCCGGCATGACGATCATGTCGGCGGCGTCGATCACCTCCACGCCGGCCGCCTCGATGCCCTCGCCGACCTTCTCGATGCGGCCGTCCCTGACCAGCACGTCCGCCCTGGGCAGGGTTCCGATCGCACGGTCCACGGTGATGACGGCGCCGCCGCGGATGAGATAGCTGCCCTTCGGCTGCTGGATGATGCTCGACATCGATTGATCCTCATGAAGTTGATGCCCGCGCGCACCGGCGCAGGGAAAAGGCACGGTCGGGCGCCGGAGCCTCCCGACCGTGCGACGGCTGGCGCCGCAGGTCAGGGAGCCGGTTTCAGGTAGTCGTTGGTGACGGCTTTGCTGACGTCGACATCGGTCGAGATCAGACCGTTCTCTAGCATGAACTTCTCCTGCTTCTCCCAGACGCCGGCATCCTGCCAGCCGATGCCGTTGGCCTCCGTTTCCGGGCTGACCGAAATCCTGGCGATCTCCTTGAGGGAGACGACGCCTTCCTCCTTGCTGATGGAGGGAACGTGCTTGATGACGCCATCGGCCGCCTCGGCCGGGTTGGCCATCATCCATTCCACGCCCTTGCGCCAGGCGCGCAGGAAGGCGCGGTAGAGATCCGGGTTCTTGCCCAGCGCCTCTTCGCCGGCGACGAGGCCGAAGGTGTAGAAGCGCGGCACGCCGTAGTCGGTGAAGGTGAAATAGGTGTAGGTCGACTTGTCGTCGGCCGGCTTGTTGATCTGGACGTTGTAGATGGGCGGCTCGTCCCAGCTGATGGCGTCGCCCAGCGCGTCGATGCGCTTGGACAGCAGCAGCGGCATCTGGGTGAAGCCGACGGTGACGATGTTGACCTTGGAAAGGTCGGCGCCGGCGGTCTGCAGGCTGTGCTCCAGCATCACCTTGTTGAAGGGGATGCCGGTCACGCCGACATTCTTGCCTTCGAGGTCCTTCAGGTCCTTGACGCCGGATTCGGCTGGCACCAGCACGCCGGTGGTGCCCGTCTGATGGTTCGTGGCGATCGAGACGACCGGCAGGTCCTTGCTGCGCGCAATGATCACGTCGGTCGAGTGGGCGGTGGCAAGCTCGGCCCCTCCCGACGCCACGAGCTTGAGGCCGTCCGCCGGCGAATTGGGGGAGATCAGCTCGACCTCCAGCCCCTCGTCGGCGAAGAAGTTGCGGTCCATCGCGTTGATGACGGCGGCGTCCCAGATGCCCGGATTGGCGATGAGCGCATACCGGAACTTGGTCAGCTCGGCCGACAGCGCGGAGCCGGATAGCGCCAGCGTCGAGGTCAGCGCCGCGACGGCCACACAGGCCAATGGCTTCAGTCTTTGCAAGGCAATCATGATGTCCTTCCCCTGAGATTGGACGCTTGCAGCGTCACCGTTATGTTTTGTGTCCGCGCCGCCGCCCCGCGTCGGACCGGCCGGGCCGGCGGCGCCTGTCATGTTCAGGAGCGGGCGACCGCTCCCGCCGCTTGGCCGTTGCCGCGCGTGTTGCGCAGCCAGGCGAGGCTCGGGCGCCTGTGCAGCCAGGGCATGCTCAGCCGCTCGACGAGGCCGACCAGGCCGAACAGCGCCATTCCGGAAATGCCCAGCACGGTCAGCGAGGCGAACACGCGGGTGGTGTTCAATTGCGCGGTGTCCTGCGCGATGAGGTAGCCGATGCCCTGGCTGGCGCCGACCCATTCGGAGATGGTGGCGCCGATCACCGCCAGCGTGGCGGCGACCTTGAGGCCGCCGAAGATGTTCGGCAGCGCCACCGGCAGCCTGAGCTTGAAGAAGATCTGCGAGGGCGTGGCGTTCAGCGAGCGGAAGAAGTCGATGAACTGCGGCTCCAGGCTCCGCAGCCCGGTGACCGTCGCGATGGTCAGCGGGAAGAAGGCCACGATGGCGGTGATGATGATGCGGGGCAGGCTGTTGTAGCCGAACCAGATGACCAGAACCGGCGCCATGGTGATGACCGGCACGGTCTGCGAGGCGACGATGAGCGGCAGCACCCCGCGCCGGAACGCCGAGGAATAGAGGATCAGCACGCTGAGCACCGCCGCCACGGCCACGGCCAGCGCATAGCCGGCCAGCGTCTCGAACAGCGTCGCCTTGAGCTGCGGCAGGATGACCTTGGGGCCGCTGGCCACCAGCTCGCCGAAGATGGCGGTCGGCGCCGGCAGCACATAGGCCTTGATGTCGAGGAGATGGACGGCCGCTTCCCACACCAGCAGGAGCGAGAACATGATGCCGAGCGGCAGCGCCGCGTCGCCGAGGCGGGAGAGCGCGGAAGCCCGGCCTGCCGTTCCCCTGTTTGCTGTTCGAACTGTCATGGCGGCGCTTTCTCTCTGGCTCCGGAAGATATGGTCTGGCGGCGTCAATGCAGCGCGGCGGGCGCGTCCTTGCCCCCGCGAAGGAAGGAGAGCACCTGCCTCTTGTGATGCGCGAATTCCGGCGTCATGGTCACGTCGCTGGTCCGCTCGTAGGGCAGGCTGACCGGCACGACGCCAGCGAAGCGCATGGGCCTTGGCGTCGCGACATAGACGCGGTCGGACAGATAGACGGCCTCGTCCGGATCGTGGGTGATGAGGATCATGGTCTGGCGGAACTCACGCTGGATGCCGAGCAGCCATTCGTGCATCGTCGCCCGCGTCAGCGCGTCGAGCGCGCCGAACGGCTCGTCCAGAAGCACCACGGAACGGTCGCACAGGATGGTGCGCAGCAGGGCCGCGCGCTGGCGCATGCCGCCCGACAGGGCCGACGGATAGGAGTTCTCGTAGCCCTCCAGCCCGAAACGGCGCAGCAGCGCGAGCGCGCGGTTGCGCACCTCGGCCATCGGACGGCCGGCGAGCTCCGGGCCGAGCACGACATTGTCGAGCACGGTGCGCCAGGGCAGCAGCAGGTCGCGCTGCATCATGTAGGCGACATGGCCGGGCTGCCCCACGATCTTGCGCCCGTCGAGCGCCACATCGCCGGAGTTCGGCGCCAGCAGGCCGGCGATGACGTTGAAAAGGGTGGACTTGCCGCAGCCGCTCGGGCCGATGATCGACACGAACTCGTTGCTCTTGAGCGAAAGGTCGATGCCGTCCACGGCGGGAACGAGGCCGCGATCGGGCGTGACGTAGCCGCAATAGAGCCCGGAAATCTGGAGTCTCGCGCTTTCCATCGGCCTCATCCCTCCGATCGGCAAAGAGGAAGGCACGGCCGATGCGACGAAGCGCGAACGCTTCTCCGCCGACAACAATTTCCTCCCATTATAACAATCATAGCATCTTCCAATTTTTCGTTCAACGAATTTTTTTTCGCTAAACGTCTTTTTTGTTGCGGATGCGGCATCGGCCTACTCGCCCACCGGCGGATAGTCGCG
Source organism: Mesorhizobium sp. (assembly GCA_035325625.1). Lineage (GTDB taxonomy): Bacteria > Pseudomonadota > Alphaproteobacteria > Rhizobiales > Rhizobiaceae > Mesorhizobium. The sequence continues at coordinate 5,796 of DAOKZN010000048.1, forward strand.
CCCTTCCCAGTGCGCGAGACGCCTGGCGAAATCGCGCTGGAAGGAAAGCGGCCCGTGCTTGTCCGTCCATTCCTCGTCGTAGATGGCGATGAAGATGGTGAGCGACAGGAAGAAGTGCGCGCCCATCTCGAACAGGGCCACGATGTCGTGGTTGACGAGCGCCTCGCGCTCGGCGTCGGTGAAGCCGTTGACGGTGGAGAACTCGACGCTGTTGAGTTGCGGGCCGATGGACTGCTCCCATGCCGCGAGCAGGGAGCGCGGGTCCTCCTTGTAGCGGCGCAGCAGCTCCGGGTCGCGGTCCACCGTGAAGAGGAACTTGTTGACGTAGTACCTGCTCATTGCGCCGCTCCTTCAGGATACCAGGTGATGTAGGCTTCCATCGTGTGGAAGAGGCTGAGGCTGTCGGAATAGGCGGCCGGAATGGGCCCGGCGATGCCCATCATCAGGATCAGGTCCATGAAGCCGTGTGTGGCGTTGCCGCTCCTGGCCATGCTCTCGTGGGTGACGTTGGCCAGGATGGCCTCGATGTTGCCGGTGGAGAGCCACTCGATCGCCTGGCGGTCGAACTCGGGATCGGGGCCGGTTTCCCGGAACTGGCGCGGCCCGCCCAGCTCCAGCGACAGGTGCCCGCTGCCGACGGCCGCGATGCGCTTGTCGGACGGATATTCGTCGATGATCTCGCGGATGGCGCGGCCGAGGTCCCAGAAGCGCTTCGGCGAAGGCAGCGGCGGCGCGAAGATGTTGGTGTAGATCGGAACCACCGGCAGGTCGGCCTGCGGACGGGTGGTGATGATGGGGCAGATGATGGAATGGTCGAGCTTGAGCTCGTTGGAGAAGGCGAAGTCGAAGCCGCGGTCCAGCAGCCCCCTGTGCATGAAGCGCGACAGGTCCTCATGGCCTTCCAGCACGTATTTCGGAATGCCGAACTCGCGCTCCTCATTGTAGAAGGTGGCGTCGTAGCGCGGCGCCTTGCCGATGAGGAACTGCGGATAGTTGTCGAGGAAGAACTGGTGGAAATGGTCGGCGCCGACCATGACCAGTATCTCCGGCTCGGCCTTGGTCAGCGTCTCCCGGTAGGCCTCCACCTTGCGCTTCCATTCGGCCGCCTGCGGAATCTGCTGCTCGACGGGCGCCGTGGTGGCCTTGAGATAAAACGGGTGGTGCGTGGTCGCCAGCACCGCTGCCAGTTTCGCCATATGTTCGTCTCCTCCCTGTATGCGGCCCTGTATACGGCCCGGTATGCGCGAGGCCGGCTAGGCCATCTGCGCGGCCGCCACCATGTCTGCTTCCCGTTGCGGCCAGGCGCCCGGCGCCCGCGCCAGCGCGGCGCGGATGGCCGCGCCATGCTGGTCGATCACCGGCGCGGCCTCCACCTTGTCGGCGCGCACGCCGTCGAAGGAATGGGCCGGCCGCACCGAACGGTGCGCGCCCTCCACCCGGCCGGCGACCGGCACGATCATGCCCATATGCATCGCCTGCGGGTCCGAGATGGCGTCGGCGATGGAATTGATGGGCGCGAAGGGCACGTCGAAACCGGAGAAGCGCTCGGTCCATTCGCTGCGGTCGCGCGTGGCGAAGATGGCGTTGAGCGCCTCGTTGAGCGCGTCGTAGTTGTCGATGCGGGCGAGCCGCGTCGAAAAGCGCGGGTCCGCGGCCAGATGCGGGGCTTCGACCGCCTCCACCAGCGCGTCCCAGAACTTCTCGATGGACGACAGGTGGAAGGCGAACAGCTTGCCGTCCCGGCAGCGCATGATGTAGGCCTGCGCCAGCCGCGGCCGGTCGGTGCCGCTGGGCTCCTCCCCCAGCGCGAAATAGCCCATGAACGGCTCCACCGCGAAATGCATCATGGCTTCCAGCATGGAGACGTCGACGCGCCGGCCCCTACCCGTGCGCGACCGCTCCAGCAGGGCCGCCGAGATGCCGAGCGAGGCATAGATGCCGGTGATCGCATCGGCCAGCGCCGGCCCGATGAAACGCGGCTGCTGCGGGTCGATGGCCACGCTCAGGAAGCCGCTGACGGCCTGCGCCACCGAATCGTAGACCGGCCGCTGCGCATAGGGGCCGTCCGGCCCGAAGCCGCTGATCGAGCAGTAGACCAGCTTCGGGTTGATGCCGCTCAGCGTCTCGAAATCGGCGCCGATGCGCGCCGCCGCGCCCGGCCGGAAATTCTGGATGTAGACGTCCGACTGCGCCACCAGCGCGTAGAACACGTCGCGGTCGGCCTTGTCCTTCAGATCCAGCCCGATGGCGCGCTTGTTGCGGTTGTAGGCCTGGAAATGCGCGCTGTAGAAGCCGTCCTTGAAGCTTCTGTAGGGATCGCCATTGCCCTTGGCCTCGACCTTGATGACGTCGGCGCCGAGGTCTGCCAGCATCATGGCCGCGCACGGCCCGGTGATGAAGGTGCCCTGCTCGACGATGCGGATTCCGTCCAGTATCCGTGTCATGGAATGCCCCGGCTCTTCAGTTCTCGTTGGGGACGAAGCCCGCAGGCGCCGGTCCGTCATAGCTTATGGCCTCGGCTGCGCCGCGCGACAGGATGAAGCCGATGGAGCGCGTCTGCTCTTCCAGCAGATGCGCCACGAGGCTGGCGGTGCGGGCGAGCAGCGGCACGCCCTTGAGCGCCTTGAGCGGGAAGCCGGCATCCAGCAGCGTGCAGGGAATGGCCCCCGACACGTTCATCACCAGCGGCTTGCCGACGATGCCGGGCAGGCAGCGTTCCACCGCATGCGCCGCCTGCGTGTAGATGCCGGCCACACCCAGCCTGCCCGCGATCGCCACCAGCCTTTCGGCGCGCGGGTCGCGGCCCTTGTGCAGCGGGTGGCCGAAGCCGGGGATGGCGCGCCTTTCCGCGCGATAGCGGCTGACAACGGCGGCCGCCGCCGCGTCGATGCCGGCCTGCGCGGCGGCATGCTCGTCCACGATCTTCTGAAGCAGCCGGCCGGCCGCTTCCGAGGCGCCGAGGATGACCGAGCCGCAGCCGAGCAGCCCGGCCGCCACGGCGCCCTGCAGCGCCTCCGGCGCGGCGGCCAGCGTCATGCGCGCCGCCTGCACGCTCGGCACCAGGCCGTGCTCGGCGATCGCCACCAGCGTGGCGTCGAGCATGCGGCGCTGCGCGTCGGTCGGCATGGCGCCGGCAATCAGCAGCCAGATGTGATCCGTGAACGAGACCGTGCCCATCAGTTCCCCGGCCAGGTCATGGCCGCGCACGATGATGGTTTCGGGGTTCGAGGTGCAGATAGCCTGGAAGGGGGCGTCCTGCTTGCCGATCTTCATGCTTCTTCTCTTTTCCTTCCGTCACGCGCGCGCCAGGGCGCCGGCGTCGCTGTGGTGTGCGATCCATCGATGAAACTTCTGCATGTAGCCCTGCAGGAAGGCTTTGGTGCCCTCGTCGGCTATCTCGCCCTCCGGCGAGATGAGGCCGGGCGCGAGGGAGAGATAGACTTCCGGCTGGCCCATGGTCGGCATGTCGAGATAGCCCAGTATGGCGCGCAGGTGCTGCTGCGCCGCCACCGTGCCGAGGCGCCCGGCGGAGGCGCCGGCGATGGCCACCGGCTTGCCCGTCCAGGCATTGGCGCCGGCCGGCCGCGACAGCCAGTCCAGCGCGTTCTTCAGCATGGCCGTGATCGAGCGGTTGTGCTCCGGCGTGACGATGAGCACGCCATGGGCCGCGCCGATTTCGCCGTGGAAGCGGGCGACCGCCGGCGGAAAGCCGGCCGCCAGCACGTCCTGGTCGAACAGGGGCAGGTCGTCGATGCGGCAAAAGACGAAGGAAAGCTCCGCGTCGGCCAGACGCGTCAGCGCCCGCGCGAGGCTCCGGTTCAGCGAACCCGGCCTGGCGCTGCCAACCAATATGGCGACACGCAACCTCCTCACCGCGGATCATCCTCCCTGATCGCGCCCCGCCATCATGCCGGGATCGGTGGCCCCGGACGCGGCGGTCCTGCTTTTCTCAATTCTGTTAGCTTTTCGCCTAACGAATTTATTTTCGCACTATGAACGAAACGCGGAGAGGATGTCAAGCGCCCGCAGAGGCGCTTCCGGAAAATTCCGCCTGCCCGCCGACGGCGGATTCATGCGCCGGCCGGGAGCGGGGAAACGCTGTGTCGGAGAAACGATCAGTGGGGGATGAGCGAGTGCAGCAGGGCCGGATAGCGCATCAGAAGGTTGGAGATGCGCGCGGCGGCCACCTGCATTTCGGCCAGCCGCTGTTCCAGCAGGTCGTCGGGCTTCAGCCGGGGCGAATAGCCGGAGGTGTTGATGGCCGCGACCACGCGGCCGGCGCTGTCCTTGATCGGCACGGCGAGCGCGGTGATGCCGTAGTCGAGCTGGTCGACGGTGACCGAATAGCCGTTCGTCCGCACCTCGGCCAGGATGGCGCGCAGCGCCTTCCGGTCGGTGACCGTCACGTCGGTGAGCTGGCGCGGCTCCACATTGCGGAAATAGGCGTCGATCTCCTCGGCCGGCAGATAGGCCAGCAGCACCCGGCCCATCGACGTCGCATAGGCCGGGTAGGTGACGCCGACGCTGGCCATGCGGCGGGCCGCGCGCGCCTCCGACAGATGCGCGATGTAGAGCACGTTCGGCCCGTCGAGCACGCCGACATTGGCCGCATCGCCGAACAGCCCGGTGATGCGGTAGAGCTCCGGCATGATGGCCTCGTCGACCCGCACGGCCTTGAGGTAGGCGGAGCCCAGCGTCAGGATGCGCGGGGCCAGCAGGAAATGCTTGTTGTTGCGCCGCACGAAGCCCAGCGCCTCCAGCGTGTGCAGGTTGCGCCGCACGGTGGCGGGCGACATGTCGACCTTGCGCGCCAGCTCGGTCAGCGTCATTTCCGGGTCCTGGTCGTCGAAGGCTTCGATCACCGCAAGGCCCCGCGCCAGCGCCTCCACATATTCGCCGCTCTTTTCTTCGTCCATGTGCGATCCGATGTCTTTCAGTCGGCCGGGAAACGATCGCCCGGGCCGGAATTCGAATGCCGGCGCAGGCCGGAATATTTCGGATTGAACAATATTTCGCCTAGCGAATGCAAGCCCGCCGGCACATGATCTTTTTCGCCGGGACCGCCA
>DAOKZN010000049.1:0-10709 GCA_035325625.1 Mesorhizobium sp.
AGGAAATCGCCACGCACGGCTTCTGCACCGCCATCGGCACATGGCGGCCGGACGTTTCCGCCGTCGGCGTCCCCTTCATCGATCCCCGCACCGGACGCGTGTTCAGCTTCAGTTGCTCAGGCATAGGCTACACGATAGAGGAGGAGCGTCTCCGTTCGGAGATCGGCCCCCGTATGGTCGAGCTGGTCGACAATGTCGCCGCGGCCATGGGGACTTCTCCAAGGCCTTGAGCCGATCGGAACCCGGCACCGACGCTGGCGCCGTCTCGGCAGGCGCGGGCCGGTGCAACGGTGCCGAACCGGCCGGGAGGCCGGCCATCAGGGAGAGCATGCTTGAAGAAGAGGACGAAGCAGACCAGCGGCGAACCAGGGCTCGACCTGGACGCCCCCGCTTCCGGGGACCGCCAGTTCGTGACCGCGCTGCAGCGCGGCCTCGACATCCTGCGCTGCTTCCGCCCCTCGGACAACGCCCTCGGCAATCAGGAATTGGCCGAGCGCTCCGGCCTGCCCAACTCCACCGTCTCGCGCCTCACTTACACCCTGTCGAAGCTCGGTTATCTCGTCTACCTCGAGGGGATCGGCAAATACCGCATGGGCGTGCCGGTGCTGGGCCTGGGCTATGCCTGCCTCGGCGGGCTCAGGATCCGTGAAACGGCCCAGCCCTTCATGGACATGCTGGCCGAACATGCCGGCAACGGCATCCTGATCGCCATGGGCGGCCGGGACGATCTCAGCATGATCTATGTCGCCTGCGCCCGCTCGCCGGGCGTGGTCTCGCTGCAGCTCAATGTCGGCTCGCGCATCTCGCTCACCCGCTCCAGCATGGGCCGCGCCTATCTTGCGGGCATCTCGACCCAGGAACGGGAGGCGATCTTGCGCCGGATCGAGGACCGCACCGGGAAGGAGCGCTGGCCGCTCGTCCGCGACGAGATCCAGCGCTCGGTCGAGGAAGTCAGGACCAGGGGCTTCTGCCTGAACGTGGGCGAGTGGCAGGCCGATGTGAACTCGGTGGGAGTGCCCTTCCCGCCGCTCCAGCCGGGAGATCCGACCCTGGCGGTGAATTGCGGCGGGCCGGCCTATCTCCTGTCCCGCGAAAGGCTTGAAAACGATCTCGGGCCGCGTCTGGTCGAGATGGTGCAACGGATACGGAGCTCGGGCTGAGTCCGTCACAGCCCGCCCGGGCGTCGCTGCCTGAAGCGCGTCGCGATCTTTCAGATTCGCTCCATCCGCTTCAGGTTCCTGATTTTACGCATGTCCTTATCCCGAAACCGGTTCCCACTTTCGGGAGACATGGGTTAGGTTGCCTGCCGCAGAGGGGAGGCGGTCATGCTCAGAATTCTTGCGCCGGCGTCGCTGGCATTGATGTTGTCGGCTGGCGCCGCGCAGGCGCTGGACAGTTCCGGCACTCCTGTCGTGGTGGCGCCCCTTGCATCCAGCACGCGCACGGCATCGGGCCAGCCGATCACGCTGCCGCAGAAGAACGTGCAGGTCCTCGTTTCAACCTATCAGATCGCGCCGGGAGCGACCCTGCCCGTCCACAAGCACCCCTTCCCGCGCTATGCCTATGTCGAGGCCGGCACCCTTCAGGTGACGAATGCCGACACCGGCAAGAGCACGACCTACAAGGCCGGCGACTTCATCGTCGAGATGATCGGCCAATGGCACCGCGCCGCCAATATCGGGACCGATCCGGTGCGCCTGCTGGTGATAGACCAGGTCGAGGAAGGCACGCAGAACACGGTTCTGCAGCAATAGCCGCCTGCGCGCCGGCCGCGGATCTTCGCGGACCCTGCCGTCAGATTCGGGAAATCGCCAGGATGCTCTCGCCGTCCGGCTCGAAATCGGCGATGCAGATCCTGTCGCGGCCCTGCTGCTTGGCCGTGTAGAGCGCAAGGTCGGCCCGGCGCATGGCCTCGGCCAGCGTCTCGGACGGCTGGATGCCGGCTATCCCCACGCTGACCGTCACCATGGGCAGGTTTTCGTTGTCGAATTGCGCCAGCGCCAGGCGGATGGCCTCGGCATTCAGCCGGGCGCCTTCCGGCGTGGTGCGTTCGAGCAGCACGGCGAATTCCTCGCCCCCCAGCCGGCCGGCGATGGCGGCCTGCGGCGCGGCGCGGCGCAGCAAATCGCCGAAGCTTCGGATCACCTGGTCGCCGACCGCATGTCCATGGTTGTCGTTGATCGTCTTGAAATGGTCGAGGTCGAAGACGATCACCGAGATCGGCAAGCCGAAGCGCCGCGACCCGGCCAGCGCGCGGGCGGCATGGTTGTCGAAGCCGCGCCGGTTGGCGAGGCCGGACAGCACATCGGTCTCGGAGGCGATCTGCGACTGCACGATGATGCTCTGCACGGTGTTGAGCAGGATCACCAGCCCGGCGGCCGTAAGCAGGATGCCGGTGCTGGCCTGCGACAGCAGCGCATAGAAGCTGTCGATATATTCCAATGCCGTCCTGCCCGAGCCGAAAAAGGCCGCCAGGAAGGGCTTGACCAGGAAGTGCAGCGCGATCAGCCCGAACATGCCCGCCAGCATGAGGTCGAGCGCCCCGCGCCGGCCGGCCCGCAGCACGACCCATGCCGACAGGGCCGAGGCGATGGCGAAAGGCATCTGGTAGGCGAGCTCGTAGGGCAGCGTGTTGCGCGCGCCGCCCCAGATGAACCACCGCGTGGCCACCGCGCCGGCGAGCATCGTCGCGATCGCGACCCACGGGGGTGGGCGGCGGTAGAAGCAGGCGAGAGCAGCCGCCATGCCCAGCAGGCCCACGAAGAAGCTGAAATAGCTCGTCAGCATGAACGGTTCCGGCCAGTTGCTGAGCGGCAGAAGGAACTCGCTGATCGGCGTAAGCATGCCGATCGCGTAGCTGGCGCTGAACCCCAGCACCCGGCGGTAACCCGGATTGGCAAGCGCGAGAACGGCGAAGCTGGCCGCGAACAATCCCGCCACGGCTATGTTGACGACCAGTGCGAACGCTGCACCATGCATGCTGCTTCGGACCCCCACTCCCGATCTGTCTAGCGCCATTTTCCCAAGAAAAAGTTCATGCGCCGAATATCGGCGCGAAACACCGTTGCCGGGCACCGGCGGTGAAAGACGGGTTGACGGCAATCAATGCGCATCGTCCCTTCCTGCCCGATAGGCAAGAAGGGCGCCGAGGACGACGCTTCGCAAGGAGAGACGTGCATGTCGCCGCGATCCACTCCGGAACCTGCCGAGACAGATGCCTACTGGTCGAAGCCGGTCGAGGAACTGTTTTCCACACTCGGGTCGCGCCTTTCGGGGCTGACCGCCGAGGAGGCCGAAGCGCGCCTCGGCACTGCCGGCCCCAACACGCTCGGCCCGCCAGTTCCGCTCCTCGCTGGTGCTGATCCTGGTCTTCGCGGCGATCGTGTCGGCCTTCGTCGGCGAGGGCAACGGCGCGCTGATCATCGGGGTGATCGTGCTGGCGAGCTGCGTGCTCAGCTTCACGCAGGAATACGGCGCCACCCGGGCCATGGCGGCGCTGACGGCGCGCATCACGCGCAAGGCACAGGTGCTGCGGGACGGGACCGAGCGCGCCGTGCCGGCGCAGGAGATCGTGCCCGGAGACGTGGTCCGGCTTTCGGCGGGCAACCTCGTGCCTGCGGACGGCGTGCTGGTGGAGGCGCGCGACTTCAACGTCAGCGAGGCGGCGCTGACCGGCGAAACCTTTCCCGTGGTGAAGGCACCGGGGCGCGCGGCGCCGGACGCGACGATCGCGCAGCGCCGCAATGCCGTCTTCACCGGCACCTCGGTGCGCAGCGGCACCGCCACCATGCTGGTGACGCGCACCGGCACGCAGACCGAATATGCCGCGATCGCCTCCGCCATCGCCCGCAGCGTGCCGGAGACCGAATTCGCCCGGGGCATACGCCGCTTCGGCTATCTGATGACCGAGATCATGCTGGTCATCGTCATCGTGGTGTTCGCGGCCAATCTTCTGCTCCACCGCCCGCTCATCGATTCGCTGCTGTTCTCGCTGGCTCTGGCGGTGGGTCTGACGCCGGAACTGCTGCCGGCCATCATCTCGGTCACGCTGGCGCGCGGCGCCCGCACCATGGCCGCCGGCGGCGTCATCGTGCGCCGGCTCGACGCCATCGAGAATCTCGGCAGCATGGACCTCCTGTGCACCGACAAGACCGGCACGCTGACGGAGGGCGTCATCCGCCTCGACGCCTGCATGGACATGCAGGACAGGATTTCGGCGGACGTGAAGCTGTGGGCGCTGCTCAACGCCACCTTCCAGTCGGGCATGGCCAACCCGCTGGACGAGGCGATCGCCTCGTCCGCCAGCGAGGAGGACCGGCTGCCGGACTGGACGAAGGTGGACGAGATCCCCTACGACTTCGTGCGCAAGCGCCTTTCTGTCGTGGTGCGCCGGCAGGGCGACGACGAGGATCTGATGATCTGCAAGGGCGCGGTGCGCAACGTGCTGGAGGCGTGCTCGTCCGTGATGGCGGGGCCGCGCAGCGAGCCGCTCGACCCCGCCCACCTGGCTGAGATCGACGAGAAGGTGCGCGCCTGGAGCGGCGACGGCTACCGCGTGCTCGGGCTGGCGGTGCGCCGCTTCACGCCCCGGCGTTCCTACGGCCGGCAGGACGAGGCCGGCCTGTGCTTCGCCGGCTTCCTGCTCTTCCTCGACCCGCCCAAGCCGGGCATGGCCGACACGCTGCGCGCGCTGTGCGCGCAGGGCATCGCCGTCAAGGTCATCACCGGCGACAACCGCTATGTCGCCGCGCATCTGGCGCAGACGATCGGCCTTGCCCACCGCAGCATCCTCACCGGCGAGGAACTGGCCCGCATGACCAAGGAGGCGCTGTTCGGCCGCGCGCCGAAGACCGACCTGTTCGTGGAGATCGACCCGAACCAGAAGGAGCGCATCATCGAGGCGCTGCGCCGGCGCGGCCATGTCGTCGGCTATCTGGGCGACGGCATCAACGACGCACCGGCGCTGCACGAGGCCGACATCGGCATTTCCGTGGACGGCGCCGTGGACGTGGCGCGCGAGGCCGCCGACATGATCCTGCTGCAGCGCGACCTCGGCGTGCTGCTGCGCGGCGTGGAGGAGGGACGCAGGACCTTCGCCAACACCATGAAATACATCTCCATCACCACCAGCGCCAATTTCGGCAACATGATCTCCATGGCCTTCGCCTCGCTGGCCCTACCATTCCTGCCGATGCTGGCCCCGCAGATCCTGCTAAACAACCTCTTGTCCTCGCTGCCTTCGCTGGCCATCGCCGGAGACCGCGTCGACGCCGAGCAGATCGCGGCGCCGCACCGCTGGGATATCGGCTCGATCCGGCGCTTCATGGTCTATTTCGGCCTGGTCAGCTCGTTCTTCGATTTCGTGACCTTCGCCTTCCTGCTGCTGGTCATGCATGCGGCCGCCGAGACCTTCCGCACCGGATGGTTCGTGGAATCGCTGCTGACGCAGCTTGCCATCGTGCTGGTGGTGCGCACCCGCAAGTCGTTCTGGCAGAGCCGTCCCGGCACGCTGCTGGCCGGGCTGACGGCGGCGGTCGCCGCTGCCGCACTGTTCATCCCCTACCTTCCCGGGGCCGGCCTGCTCGGCTTCGTGCCGCTGCCGCCGGCCACCATGGCCGGGCTGGTGGGGATCACCCTGCTCTACCTCGCCGCTTCGGAAAGCACCAAGCGCTGGTTCTTCGCCCGCGAGAGCCGCCGGCACGGGCACGCGCCTAGCTCACGCCGAGGTAGCGGCCGGGCCGGTGGTTGACGGCGAGGATCATGTTGAGGACGGTCGCGCTGAGGACCGACAGCAGCAGCCGGTCGGGCGCCAGGACGAAGAAGGCGGCGGCCAGGATGGCAAGGTCCACCGCGAGCTGGAAATAGCCGGCGCGCACGCCGAAACTCTCCTGGAGGAAGATGGCGAGGATGTTGACGCCGCCGAGCCCGGTGCGGTGGCGGAACAGCATCAGCAGGCCGATGCCGCACAAGGTGCCGGCCATGACCGCGGCATAGACGGGATTGAGCAGCGAGAAGTCGATCCACTGCGCCGTCAGGCGCGAGAACAGCGAGACTAGGCTGACCGCCAGGAAGGTGCGCAGCACGAAGGGCCAGCCCAGCCGCCTGAGGCCCAGCAGGTAGAAGGGCAGGTTGATGAGCCAGAACGCCAGCCAGAAATCCATGCCGGAGGTGTACTGGACCAGCAGGGCCATCCCGGCCATGCCGCCCACCAGCAGCGTCGCCTTGGCATAGAGGGTCATGCCCAGCGCGACCATGAGGGTGCCGAGCACCAACGCGAACGCGTCCTCGTGGAGGCCATGCCTTTCCGCTGCCGGCACCTGCATGCGATGCGTCCTTCGGGCGCCTGTTTCCTACATTCGGGAAAAATCCATGGCCGCGCGGCGGAAGGACGTCCTTGCGCGCACGCAAACGCTGCGGCGAAGGCGCGTCCGCCGCAGCGCGCTGCCCTTTTCCACGCCCAGTCCTTTTCTACCGGACCACCACCACCGGCATCGTGGCGTTGGCCAGCACTTCCGCCGTCTGGCTGCCGAGGACGACCCGGGTCATGCCGCTGCGGCCGTGGGAGGCCATCACGATGGCGTCGCAGCCGCGGTTGCGGGCCGTGTCGAGAATGGCGGGCGCGGCCCGGCGGTCGGGGATATGGATGGTCTCGACCTCCAGCCCCAACTGCTCGGCGATCGTCCTGACCGGCGCCAGGATGGCCTCGGCGTCGTGGCTGCATTCCTGCTCGTAGGCCGCCATCTCGGCCTCGCCAGGCGTCCACAGCTCGGAGGAATAGGCGAACTGGCCGCCCGGCGCCTCCGTCGCCGTCATCGCCGTGACGCGCGCGCCGTGCTGCTTTGCCAGCGCCAGGCCGTGCGCCACTCCGGCCTGCGCCAGTTCGGAGCCATCAGTGGGGATGAGGATATGCGTGTACATGCCTTTGCCACCCATCGCAGCGGATCGTCGGCCTGCCCCTCGCGGGATACCCCCGCGACCGGGGGTCACGCCTTGGCGATAGCCGCCTCTATGACCTCGACGCTGCTGCCGGTCAGGTCCTTGGCGAGATCGCCGATCAGCCTGGTCTTCAGCGCATCGTGGAAATGCCGGCGCATCTCGCCCAGCGTCCGCGGATCGGCGATGACGAACAGCGAGGAGACGCCTCCGTCAAGCGCCAGCCGGTTCAGGCAGGCGGCGGCAGCGGCGGCGAAGTTGTCCTCCTCCAGCCGCGATTCGTCGGGGTTGGCGGACGTGCTGCGATGGCGTCCGCCCGAGCCCTGATTGGCCGGCTGGACGCTGGCCTCCTCCGCCTCGAGGCGGATGGAGGGCTCCATGCCCTTGTTGCGGAACAGGCGCAGCTTTTCCCCGTCGACGACGGCGACCGTGGCATCATTCGGCAATATCATTTTCTTGTCCTGCGAACTCGTCCGATTGTTTGGTTCTCTTGCCCTTATTGGCCGGCCCGGCGGGAGCATCATTGATTTCCATCAAAGGGCGAGCAGCCGATGCGGTTCCGCAAAACGCATCGTGCAGCGCCTCCACCACGGTCAGCACCTCCGGCCGGGAGATGCGGTAGTGGACGGTCGTGCCTTCGCGGCGCGCCTCGACCAGCCCGTCTGCCCTGAGCCGCATGAGCTGCTGCGACATCGGCACCTGCTCGATCTCCAGTTCCTGCCGGAGCTGGGCCACGGACTTTTCCTCCGCGCCCAGCGCGCACAGCACCAGCAGGCGTTGCGGATGCGACAGGCTGCGCAGCAGTTCTGCGGCCTTGCCGGAAGCGGGGATCATTTCTTTTACATTCATGTTCTTGAATTTATAATCTTTGAATGTTAGATGCAACACATTCCGTCGCGGCTTCGTGACCGATCAGGGCCGGGCCACACGGCGCAAGGATAATAGGGCAAGCAGATCGGGAGGAAATGGTCCATGGCACATATCATCGTTCTCGGCGCCGGACTCGGCGGCACCATCATGGCTTTCGAGATGAAGGAGAAGATGCGGCCCGAAGACAGGCTGACCGTCGTCAACCAGGGAAGCACCTATTCCTTCGTGCCTTCCAATCCCTGGGTCGCGGTAGGCTGGCGCGACCGCAAGGACGTCACCGTCGATCTCTCCGCCGTCTTTACCCGGCGCGGCATCGCGCTGCAGCCGGAAGGCGCCCGGCGCGTGCATCCGGCCGAGAGCCGCATCGAGCTGAACGACGGCTCCTTCCTCGACTACGATTACCTGATCGTCGCCACGGGGCCGGAACTGGCCTTCGACGAGGTGCCAGGCCTGGGCCCTGCCGGCCACACCCAGTCCATCTGCCAGATCGATCATGCCGCCGCCGCGAAAGCCGCATTCGAGGCGCTGGTGAAGGCGCCGGGGCCGGTGGTGGTGGGCGCCGCGCAGGGCGCATCCTGCTTCGGCCCGGCCTACGAATTCGCCTTCATCCTCGACACGGCATTGCGCAACGCCAGGAAGCGCGACCAGGTGCCGATGACCTTCGTGACGCCCGAGCCCTATATCGGCCATCTCGGGCTGGACGGGGTGGGCGACACCAAGAGCCTGCTCGAAAGCGCCATGCGCGAGCGGCACATCAAATGGATCACCAACGCCAGGGTGGCTTCCGTGGACGACGGCGTGATGCATGTCGAGGAGGTCGACGAGAGCGGCGCGGTGAAGGCCGGGCACGACCTGCCCTTCGCCTTCTCCATGATGCTGCCGGCCTTCCGCGGCGTGGCGGCCGTCCACGGCATAGAGGGGCTGACCAATCCGCGCGGCTTCGTCACCATCGACAGGCACCAGCGCAACGCGGCCTTCCCGAACGTCTTCGCCATCGGCGTGTGCGTGGCCATCCCGCCCGTGGGCAAGACGCCGCTGCCGGTCGGCGTGCCCAAGACCGGCTTCATGATCGAATCCATGGTCACGGCGACGGCCGCCAACATTGCCGCCCTGCTGCGCGGCGAGGCGCCGCGCGCCGTCGCCACCTGGAACGCGGTGTGCCTGGCCGATTTCGGCGACGAGGGCATCGCCTTCGTGGCGCAGCCGCAGATCCCGCCGCGCAACGTCAACTGGTCCTCGCAGGGCAAATGGGTGCATGCCGCCAAGGTCGGCTTCGAGAAATACTTCCTGCACAAGGTGCGCACCGGCAAGAGCGAGACGTTCTACGAGAACCTGACGCTGGACCTGCTGGGCATCAGGAAGCTCAAGGACATTCACATGGAGCCGACGCAATGAGGCGCCGGCCGCACACAAGGAGAAGCAAATGACGCTCGATCGTGCCGTTCTGATGTTCGCCGGGGTGATGGTGCTGGCTTCGCTGGCGCTCGGCCATTTCGTGTCGCCCTGGTGGTACCTGCTCACCGCCTTCGCCGGCCTCAACATGCTGCAGGCGTCGGTGACCGGCTTTTGCCCGGCCGCCATGCTGTTCAAGCGGCTCGGCTGCAAGCCGGGCGTGGCCTTCAAGTAACGCGGCGGCCCCGCGCGCCTCGCCCGCGGGGCCGGCCGCCTTCCAGATGTTCCAGCATTCCGGGTTCGCGATGTTCCGTGCTTTCCTTCCGGCCGTACTGGCAATCGCGGCTGCGGCAGTCCCGCAGGCTGCCCGTGCCGCCGAGTTCGTCGTCCATGCCACCACCATTCCCGAGATGAAGGCCGTGTACGGCCAGGTCGAGAGCCGTACCATCGTGCCCGCCCGCGCCCGCATCGCCGGCACCATAAGCGACATCCGCGTCGCCGAAGGCAGCGAGGTGAGGAAGGGCGACGTGGTCGCCGTCGTGGTGGACGACAAGATCGCGCTCCAGCTCGAGGCGGCGGAAGCCAAGATCGGCGCCCTGCGCTCGCAGCTCGCCAACGCCCGCACCGACCTTGAACGCGCCCAGCGCCTGCTGTCGCGCGGGGTGACCGCGCAGAGCCAGCTCGACGCGGCCACGATGGAGCTGGACGTCATCACCAACCAGGTCGCGGCGGCGGAGGCCGGCAAGGCGGTGATCGAGCAGAGCGCGCGCGAGGGCGAGGTGCTGGCGCCCGCGGACGGCCGCGTGCTGACCGTGCCGGTCACGCCCGGCTCGGTGGTGATGGCCGGCGAGGCGATCGCGCGCATCGCCGGCGGCCCCTACTATCTGCGGCTTTCCCTGCCCGAGCGCCACGCCGCCGAGATCGTCGAGGGCGCCTCGGTCGAGGTCGGCGCCCGCGGCCGCGCGCCCTTGCCCGACGGCGCCGCCGCCATGCGCCAGGGGCGCATCGTCAAGGTATATCCCGAGATCGCCGACGGCCGCGTCATCGCCGACGTGGACGTGGCCGACATCGGCACCTACTTCGTCAACGAGCGCACGCTGGTGTCGATCCCGGTCGGCCGGCGCTCCGTGCTGGCGGTGCCGCCCGAGGCGATCCGCACGCTGCACGGCATCGACTATGTGCGCGTGGCGGGCGCGGACGGCGAAACCGACGTGGCCGTCATTCCCGGCGACAGCTTCGAGGAGGACGGCCAGTTGCGGACCGTCATCCTGACCGGCCTCGCCGACGGCGACAGGGTCGTGCTGCCATGAAGCCCCCCTCTCCCAACCTCGGCATCGCCGGCGGCCTGACGCGCGCCTTCATCGCCTCTCCCCTCACCCCGCTGTTCCTGCTGGCGGCGCTGGCGCTCGGCCTGGTCTCGCTGCTCACCCTGCCGCGCGAGGAGGAGCCGCAGATCTCCGTGCCGATGGTGGACATCCACGTCAGCGCCAACGGGCTGAAGGCCGAGGACGCGG
>DAOKZN010000050.1:0-3387 GCA_035325625.1 Mesorhizobium sp.
CGCGACGGGCGCAAGATGCCGGTGCTGATGCTGACCGCGCGCGACCGCTGGAGCGACAAGGTGGCCGGCATCGACGCCGGCGCCGACGACTATGTCGCCAAGCCGTTCCACATCGAGGAGGTGCTGGCCAGGCTGCGGGCGCTGATCCGGCGCGCCGCCGGCCACGCCTCGTCCGAGCTGACCTGCGGCCCGCTGCGCCTCGACACCCGCGCCTCGAAGGCCGACATAGACGGCGTGCCGCTGAAATTGACCTCGCACGAGTTCCGGCTGCTCGCCTATCTGATGCACCACATGGGCCAGGTCGTTTCGCGAACCGAACTGGTCGAGCATCTCTACGACCAGGATTTCGACCGCGATTCCAACACGATCGAGGTGTTCGTCGGCCGCCTGCGCAAGAAGATGGGCATCGACATGATCGAGACCGTGCGCGGCATGGGCTACCGCATGCGCGAACCGGAGGCCTGACGCGGAACCGCTTCCCACACGACCCGCCGACCGGAAGGTTGCCGCCCGTAAGGGGCTGCCGCTGCGCCTGTGGCTGCGCTCGCTGACCTTTCGCGTGGTCGCATTGTCCACCGTGTGGGCGATCGTGACGCTGATCGTCATCTTCACCCTCATCACCACGCTTTACCGGCAGGCCAGCGAGCGCGGTTTCGACAGCCTCCTGTCGGCGCATCTGTTCAACCTGATCGGCTCGGTCGGCGTGTCCGAATCCGGCGCGCTCACCGGCTCGCCCGACCTCGGCGACCTGCGCTTCTCCGAGCCGCGGTCCGGCTGGTACTGGTCGGTGGACCCCGCTTCCGACGGGGTGAGCGGCTACCTGCATTCCTCCTCCCTGACCGAGCGCATCCCGTCGCCCGGCGTGGCGGAGGTTCCCTTCGATTCCAGTTTCCAGCGCAGCTACACCACCGAAGGTCTGGACGGCGAGAAGCTGCAGGTCTTCGAAAGCGAGTTCGTGCTCGACGCCAAGAACCGCGCCGCGCGGTTCCGCGTCATGGGCAACGAGAGCGAGCTGGAAGAGGAGATCGCGCGCTTCCAGCGCCGCCTGCTCACCTATCTGTCGCTGTTCGGCGCCGGCATGATCGCCATCAACGCCGCCGCCATCCTGCTCGGCCTGCAGCCGCTGCGGCGGGTCCGCAATGCGCTGGCCATGGTGCGCGAAGGCACGGCCCAGCGGCTGGACGGCCGCTTTCCCACCGAGATCGAACCCCTGGCCAACGAGACCAATGCGCTGATCGAGAACAACCGGCGCATCGTCGAGCGCTCGCGCACGCAGGTGGGCAATCTGGCGCATTCGCTCAAGACCCCGCTTGCGGTGCTGCTCAACGAGGGCCGCGCCCTGGGAGGAGAGAAGGGAGAGCTCATCGCCGGGCAGGCGGCCTCCATGCAGAAGCAGGTCGAGCATTATCTCCAGCGCGCCCGCGTGGCCGCCCAGCGTGACAGCGTCGTCTATCGCACGCCCGTCGCCCCGCTGACGGAGCGCATGGTGCGCGTGGTGCGCAAGCTCAATCCCGGCGTCGAGCTGTCGCTGTCCCTGCCGCCGCAGGACATCGTCTTTGCCGGCGAGCGGGAGGACCTTGAGGAAGTGCTGGGCAACCTTCTGGAAAACGCCATAAAATGGGCCCGGAAGAACGTCGCCGTATCCGTCGTGCCCGTGCTGCCGGGCGAGGATGGCGTCGAGCTTTTCGAGATCCGCATCGAGGACGACGGCCCCGGCATCCCCGAGGACAAGGCGCGCGAGGCGATGAAGCGCGGCCGGCGCCTCGACGAGACCAAGCCCGGCACCGGGCTCGGGCTTGCCATTGTCGGCGACCTCGTCAACGAGTATGGAGGCTCGCTGGCGCTGGAGCGCTCCGAACTCGGCGGATTGAAGGCGGTCGTGCGGCTGCGCAGCCTGGAATGAGGCGGGCGGGCGACCCTCCGGCGGCCAAAATTCGGCCAAAGATCAACTTTACCGCCTCGCCCGGTCGAGGGCGCGGCAGGCGGATTCCGGTATTGGCATGATGATTCGCATGGTTATTCTGTCCGGCCTGCTCGCTGTCGCCGGATGCAGCACGACCGGCTCCGGAGGGGGCGTGCTGTCGCCTTCGTCGGGACAGGCGGCAAAGCCCGGCTCGGCCCCGATCTCCGCCATGGGCGGCGGCCTGATCGCCGGCGCGCTCGGAGCCGGCCTCACCGCGCGCGAAAGGCGCATGGCGCTGGAGGCCGAATACAAGGCGCTTGAATACACCGCCAGCGGCCAGCCCGTTTCGTGGAAGAGCGAGCAGTCGAACCGGCGCGGCGAGGTGGTGGCCGCGCAGCCCTATCGCGTCGGCTCGCAGGATTGCAGGCAATACACCCACACCGTCTATGCGGGCAGCGCCGGCACCACGGCGCGCGGCACCGCCTGCCGCAATGCCGACGGCAGCTGGACGCCGCTGACCTGAGCGACACCGGCCGGTTGCGCTCGATCAAGGCGGGCCGGCGGCAATCCCGTCAAAGCGTCGCAGGGTGTTCGTGTTGGCAGGGGCCGGCCGTGCGGCTATTGGAATTGGCATGGTGTTTTGGATCATAGCTGCGGTGCTGACGCTGGGTGCCAGCCTGGCGGTGCTGCTGCCGCTCACCGGCGGCGGAAGGGCGGCGCTGGCCAGTGCGCCGCATGATCTGGAAGTCTATCGCGACCAGCTTGCCGAGCTCGACCGCGACCTTGCGCGCGGCCTGATCCAGCCGTCCGAGGCCGAGCAGGCGCGCGCCGAGATCGGCCGCCGCATCCTGCGCCTGGAAGGCGAGGGCGCCGCCGGCACGGGCGCTGCCGCATCTGCATCGGGGGCGCTGCGGCTGGTGTCCGCCGCCGCCGTGCTTGCCGTGCCGCTGGTGAGCTGGGGGCTCTACAGCCAGATCGGATCGCCCGACCTGCCTTCGCAGCCGCTGGCCGCGCGGCTGACCAAGAACCCGGCCGACAGCTCGGTGGACGAACTGATCGCGCGGGCCGAGTCGCATCTGGCCGCCAACCCGTCCGACGGGCGCGGCTGGGACGTGCTGGCGCCGGTCTATCTGCGCATGGGCCGCTATTCCGATGCCGTGGCCGCCTATCGCAACGCCATCCGTCTGGAGGGGGCGACGGCCCCGCGCCATGCCGGCCTGGGCGAGGCTCTGGCGAGCGCGGCTGGAGGCGTCGTTTCCACCGAGGCCCAGGCCGCGTTCGAGGCGGCGTTGAAGCTGGACCCGCAAAACGCCAAGGCCGGCTTCTACCTCGCCGTCGCGCTGGCACAGGAAGGCCGCGGCGACGAGGCCAAGGCCGCATGGCGCAGCATGCTGACCACGCTGCCCCCGGAATCGCCCTGGCGCAGCGCGGTGGCGCAGGCATTGGCCGACTCCGGCGACGGGGCGCCAGCCGCGGCTTCCGGC
>DAOKZN010000050.1:3487-10530 GCA_035325625.1 Mesorhizobium sp.
GCTTCGATGTCGCCGCAGGACCGCGCCGCCATGATCGAGACCATGGTTGCCAGCCTGGACGAGAAGCTGCGGCAGAACCCCCGCGACGAGGAGGGCTGGATGCGTCTCATCCGCTCCTATGCGGTGTTGGGCAAGGCCGATCAGGCGCGCGACGCATTGAGCCGCAGCGAAGCCGCATTTGGCGCCGACAGTGCCGAGGCGAAGAAGATCGCCGCCTTTGCCGCCTCGTTGGGCCTGACCGCGACGGAGTAGAGCGATGACCAGGAAGCAGAAGAGATTGTCGGTCATCGCGGCGGGCCTCGTCTTCCTCGGCGCGGCGACCGGCCTGACCTTCTACGCGCTGGGGCAGAAAGCCTCCTATTTCTACATGCCCGCCGATCTGGCCGCGGCCGAAATCGCCCCCGGCCAACGTATCCGGCTGGGCGGGCTGGTGGAGGCCGGCACCATCGTGCGCGGGCAGGGCACCACCGTCGCCTTCGCCGTCACCGATGGCGAAAGGTCGGTCAACGTGACCTACACGGGCATCCTGCCGGACCTGTTCCGCGAGAACCAGGGCGTCATCACCGAAGGCACCTTCGATCCCGCCGGCACCTTCGTCGCCGACAGCGTGCTGGCCAAGCATGACGAGCGCTACATGCCCAAGGAGGTGGCCGAGGGGCTGAAGGCCAAGGGCGTGTGGCAGGAAAGCACGAACTGAGCGGCGGGCACCATGGTTGAGATCGGACATTTCGCGCTTGTGCTGGCCCTGGCGCTGTCGCTGGTGCAGACGGCGGTGCCGCTGATCGGCAGCCGCACCGGCAGCGCGCGCATGATGGCGGTGGCCGGGCCTGCCGCCGTCACCGGCTTTGCGCTGACCGGCCTGTCCTTCACCGCGCTGGCTGTCGCCTACGCCACGTCCGACTTCTCGGTGGCGAATGTGTGGGAGAACTCCCACTCCCTTCAGCCGATGCTCTACAAGATCACCGGAGCGTGGGGCAACCACGAGGGCTCGATGCTCCTGTGGGTGCTGATCCTGGCCTTCTTCGGCGCGTTGGTGGCGGTATTCGGCTCGAACCTGCCGGAGCGGCTGAAGGCCAACGTGCTGGCCGTTCAGGGCTCGATCGGCGCGGCCTTCTACCTGTTCATCCTGACCACGTCGAACCCGTTCGCCCGCATCAGCCCGGCGCCGATGGAGGGGCGGGACCTGAACCCGGTGCTTCAGGACCTCGGGCTGGCAGTGCACCCGCCGCTGCTCTATCTGGGCTATGTCGGCTTTTCCGTCTGCTTCTCCTTCTCCGTGGCGGCGCTGATCGACGGCCGCATCGACGCGGCCTGGGCGCGCTGGGTACGGCCGTGGACCCTGGTGGCCTGGATATTCCTCACCGGCGGCATCGCCATGGGCTCCTACTGGGCCTATTACGAACTAGGCTGGGGCGGCTTCTGGTTCTGGGACCCGGTGGAGAACGCCTCCTTCATGCCCTGGCTCGCCGGCACGGCGCTGCTGCATTCGGCCATCGTCATGGAAAAGCGCTCGGCGCTGAAGATATGGACGCTGCTACTGGCGATCCTCACCTTCTCGCTGTCGCTGCTCGGCACCTTCCTGGTGCGTTCCGGCGTGCTCACCTCCGTGCACGCCTTCGCCACCGATCCGGCGCGCGGCGTCTTCATCCTGGCCATCCTCACCTTCTTCATCGGCGGCTCGCTGGCGCTGTTTGCCCTGCGCGCCTCGACGCTGACGGCCGGCGGCCTGTTCCAGCCCATCTCGCGCGAAGGCGCGCTGGTGCTCAACAACCTGTTCCTCACCACCGCCACGGCCACCATCCTCGTCGGCACGCTCTATCCGCTGGCGCTGGAGGCGCTGACCGGCGACAAGATCTCCGTCGGCGCGCCCTTCTTCGACCTCACCTTCGTGCCGCTGATGGTGCCGCTGCTGCTGGCGGTGCCGTTCGGCCCGCTGCTGGCCTGGAAGCGGGGCGACCTGCTCGCCGCCGCGCAGCGGCTGATGGCCGCGTTCGCCGTGGCGCTCGCCGCCATGCTGGTCACCGCCTTCCTTATCGACGGAGGCTCGGCGCTGGCCGCGCTGGGCGCCGGCCTCGCCGCGTGGCTGATCTGCGGCGCGTTCACCGACGTCGCCGTCAAGTCCGGCCTCGGCACGGTGCGCAGCCCGTCGGTCGTGCTGCGCCGCTTCGCCGGCCTGCCGCGCTCCGTCTTCGGCACGGCGCTCGCCCATCTGGGCCTCGGCCTGACCATCCTGGGCATGGTCGGCGCGCTCGGCTTCGGGGCGGAGCGCATCCTGTCCATGCATGCCGGCGACACGGTGGAGATTGCCGGCCGCACGCTGCGCTTTGCCGGGCTCTATCCGGCGCAGGGGCCGAACTACTCGGAGGACCGCGCCCGCTTCGAGCTTCTGGACAAAAACGGCCAGGTCGTCACCACGGTCAGTTCCGCCAAACGCTTCTTCCCGGCCCGGCAGACGGCCACCACGGAAGCCGGCATCAGGACCCTGGGCCTCAGCCAGCTCTACGTTTCGCTGGGCGACGAGGGCGCGGACGGCTCGGTGGTGGCGCGCATCTGGTGGAAGCCGCTGGTCACGCTCATCTGGCTGGGCGGCCTCGTCATGATGGCGGGCGGCACCATGTCGCTGCTGGACCGGCGGCTGCGCGTCGGCGCTCCCGCCAGGCGCAGGCAGGGAGCGGCCGCACCGGCGGCGCGCCCGTCATGAGAAGGCGGCTATTCCCGGTCGTCGCGGCCATGCTTCTGGCGCTGGCGTTTTCCGGCGCGGCCCATGCCGTGAAGCCGGACGAGATGCTGGCCGACCCGGCGCTGGAGGCGCGCGCCCGCGCGCTCTCGGAAGGGCTGCGCTGCATGGTCTGCCAGAATCAGTCCATCGACGAATCCGACGCCGACCTGGCGCGCGACCTGCGCGTTCTGGTGCGCGAGCGCCTCGAGGCCGGCGACAGCGACCGGCAGGTGATGGACTACATCGTCTCGCGCTACGGCGAGTTCGTGCTCCTGAAGCCGCGGTTCGATCTGCGCAACGCCCTGTTGTGGACGGCGCCGGCGCTGCTCCTGCTGGTCGGCGGCGCGTTCGTCTTCCGCGCGGCGCGCAGGCGCCCGGAGCCGGAAACGGCCGGCTTGAGCGACGAGGAGAAGGCGGCGCTGGACGCGATCCTGCGCCGCGATTGAGCGCGGCGCGCCGGCGGGCGCCGAACATTACGAAAGTTTCATGCTCTGGAAAGGGGCCCGTAATGTGGGCCGCTCTATCTCTCGCCAAGAGGATGCGATCGCGCATCCGGTTCGAGAGGATACCAGATCGATGAAAACCGCTCCCTCACCCCATTCCAGCACCCGCAAGCGCCTGATGGCTGCCGTCGCCTCGGTGGCGATCGCCGGCTCCATCGGCCTCGGCGCCGTCGCCACCGGGACGGTGCCCGTCTTCGCCGAGGCGGTCCGTGTCCAGGCGCCGCAGGTGCCGAGCTTCGCCGACGTGGTGGAAAAGGTCAGCCCTGCCGTCGTCAGCGTGCGCGTGAAGGCCAATACCCAGTCCGCGGCCGCCGACGGCAGCGACTCCTTCCCCGGCCCGGACATGTTCCGCGACAATCCGCAGCTGCGCCGCTTCTTCCGGGAGTTCCGCGGCTTCGGCGACCAGAACCGCGAGCGCCGGCCCGGCCAGCGCAACCGCGGAGACAACCGGCCCCGTCCCGTCGCGCAGGGCTCGGGCTTCTTCATCTCGGAAGACGGCTATGTCGTCACCAACAACCACGTGGTGCAGGAAGGCAGCGACTTCACCGTGGTGATGAACGACGGCAAGGAGCTCGACGCCAAGCTGGTGGGCACGGATTCGCGCACCGACCTGGCCGTGCTGAAGGTGGACGGCAAGGGCCAGAAGTTCACCTATGTCGATTTCGCGGATGACGCCAAGGTGCGCGTCGGCGACTGGGTGGTGGCCGTGGGCAACCCCTTCGGCCTCGGCGGCACCGTCACGGCCGGCATCGTGTCGGCACGCGGCCGCGACATCGGCGCCGGTCCCTATGACGACTTCATCCAGATCGACGCCTCGGTGAACCGCGGCAATTCCGGCGGCCCGACCTTCGATCTGGAGGGGCAGGTCGTGGGCATCAACACCGCCATCTTCTCGCCGTCGGGCGGCAGCGTCGGCATCGCCTTCGCCATTCCCGCCTCCACGGCCAAGCTGGTCGTGCAGGACCTGATCAAGGACGGCACCGTCGCTCGGGGCTGGCTCGGCGTCGAGATCCAGCCCGTGACCTCCGACATAGCCGAATCGCTCGGCCTGAGCGCGGACAAGGGTGCGCTCGTCGCCAGCGTGCAGGACAGCGCCCCGGCTAAGAAGGCAGGCATCGTGGCTGGCGACGTCATCACCCAGGTGGACGGCAAGGACGTGCAGTCGTCCAGGGACCTGGCGCGCATGATCGGCGCCTACCAGCCCGGCAAGTCGGTCGACGTCACCTTGTGGCGCAGCGGCAAGAGCGAGACGGTGAAGGTCGATCTCGGCACCATGCCCGGCGCCAGCCAGCAGGCCTCCGCCGGCGACGAGCAGAGCGCTCCGACCCAGGAGGAAGGCCAGTCGCTGGCCGATCTCGGCCTCACCGTCACCAAGGCGGATGACGGCAAGGGGCTCGTCGTCACCGACGTGGACCCCGACAGCGCCGCCGCCGACCGCGGCATCCAGGCGGGCGACGTGATCGTGGCCGTCAACTCGCAGGAGGTGAACGGCAGCGAGGACGTGTCCAAGGCCATGGCCGAGGCCGAGAAGGCCGGCCGCAAGTCCGTGCTGGTGCAGATCACCCGCGACGACGCCAACCGCTTCGTGGCCCTGCCTCTGGGCAAGGGCTGACGATGCCGTTCCCCTGCGGCGGTTCACCCCCGGGCCGCCGCAGGGAAGAAACGGAGCCGGACGCATCGATCAGCACCGGCCCGACTCCGGCGGCAGCGGGCCCCCATCGCCCGCTGCCGCGCCAGTTTCAGGCAGCCGTTCATGTCGTTCACCAGACCCGCCGAAATCGCCTATAACGGCCCCATGAAGATTCTCGTCATAGAAGACGACCGGGAAGCGGCCGAGTATCTCGAAAAGGCGTTCACCGAGGCCGGGCACACCGCCCATGTCGCCGGCGACGGCGAGACCGGCTTCGCGCTCGCCGATTCGGGCGACTACGACGTCATGGTGGTGGACCGCATGATGCCGCGCCGCGACGGGCTGTCCGTCATCGCCGCGCTGCGCTCGCGCGGCAACACCACGCCGGTGCTCATCCTGTCGGCGCTGGGCGAGGTGGACGACCGCGTCACCGGCCTGCGCGCCGGCGGCGACGACTATCTCACCAAGCCCTATGCCTTCACCGAACTTCTGGCCCGCGTCGAGGCGCTGAACCGGCGCGCCGGCGCCCGCGAGAGCGAGACGGTCTATCGCGTCGGCGACCTGGAACTCGACAGGCTGTCGCACTCCGTCAAGCGCGCCGGGCGCGAGATCGTCCTGCAGCCGCGCGAGTTCCGGCTGCTCGAATATCTCATGCGCCACGCCGGGCAGGTGGTGACGCGCACCATGCTCCTGGAAAATGTCTGGGACTATCATTTCGACCCGCAGACCAACGTCATCGACGTGCATGTCTCGCGGCTGCGCGGCAAGATCGAGAAGGGGTTCGACAAGCCGATCCTGCACACCATCCGCGGTGCCGGCTACATGCTGAAGAGCGGCTGATGGCGCTGTCCCTGCCGGCCATCATGAAGACGACGGCGGCGCGGCTTTCCGCGCTCTACCTGCTGCTTTTCGCGCTGTGCGCTGTGGCGCTGGTCTTCTACATGACCTCGCTGTCGGCCCGTATGCTGACGGCGCAGACCCAGGAAACCATCAACGAGGAGGTGCTGGGCCTCTCCCGCGCCTACCAGCGCGGCGGCCTGCCGCTTCTGGTGCGTGTGGTCGAGCAGCGGGCGCGCCAGCCCGGCGCCAACCTCTATCTGATCGCCGACGCCAACGGCCAGATCCTCACCGGCAACGTGCAGAGCCTGGAGCCGGGCGTGCTGGGGCAGGAGGGCTGGACGGAGCGTCCCTTCCACTACCAGCGCTACGGCGAGAGCGAGCTGGACCGGCTGCGCGGCGGCGAGGAGCAGCAGGGCGGCACGGGCGAGGCCGGCAAGGCGGAAGGCAATCGGGGCCACAACGCCATCGCCGTCGTGCTGCGCCTGCCGAGCCAGATGATCCTGCTGGTGGGCCGCGACCTCGGCGAGCCGGAGCTGTTCCGCGCCGTGGTGCGCCGCTCGCTGATGCTGGCGCTGGGCATCATGGGGCTCGGCGCCCTGCTCATCTGGTTCTTCGTCGGCCATGCGGCGCTGAAACGGCTCGACAGCATGTCGGAAGCCAGCCGCCGCATCATGGGCGGCGACCTGACCGGCCGGCTTCCCGTCACCGGGGCCGGAGACGAGTTCGACAGGCTCTCCGAAAGCCTCAACACTATGCTGGCCCGCATCGCCACGCTGAACGAGGGGCTGAAGCAGGTTTCCGACAACATCGCCCACGACCTGAAGACGCCGCTGACGCGCCTGCGCAACCGCGCCGAGGCGGCGCTCTCGGGCGACCGCAGCGCCGAGGACTACCGGCATGTGCTGGAAGGCGCGATCGCCGAGTCCGACCATCTCATCAAGACCTTCAACGCCATCCTGATGATCTCGCGGCTGGAGGCGGGCTATTCGGTCGAGCACATGACCAGGGTGGACCTCGCGGCAGCCGTGCGCGACGTGGCCGAGCTTTACGAGCCGGTGGCCGAGGAAGCCGGCGTGTCGCTGGAAACCTCGGTGGAGGGAGCTTTCACGGTGGATGGCAACCGCGAGCTGATCGGGCAGGCGCTGTCGAACATCGTCGACAACGCCATCAAATATTCAGTCGATTCGACCGCCGCGCCCAAGGTGCGCGTGAGCCTCGGGCGCGCCGGCGGCATGGTCAGGCTGGCCGTGACCGACAACGGCCAGGGCATTCCCGACGAGGCCGACCGCGCGCGCGTGACCGAGCGCTTCGTGCGGCTGGAGAAGAGCCGCTCGCAGCCGGGCTCGGGCCT
>DAOKZN010000051.1:0-8821 GCA_035325625.1 Mesorhizobium sp.
GTCGCCTCGATGCCGTAGCGCGGCGCCAGCGTCTCCACGATCCAGCGGCAGGAGCCGAACAGGGCGCGGGCCGCCACGATGTGGTCGCCCGCCTTCAGGCTGCACAGCACCGCCGCCGCCACCGCCGCCATGCCGGAGGCCGTGGCGCGGGCGTCCTCCGCACCCTCCAGCGCGCACATGCGCTTCTCGAACATGTCCACGGTGGGGTTAGCGTAGCGCGAATAGATGAAGCCCGGCTCCTCGCCCTTGAAGCGGGCCTCGGCGCGCTCGGCGGTGTCGTAGAGATAGCCTTGCGTCAGGAACATCGCCTCCGACATCTCGCCGAAGCCGGAGCGCAATGTCCCGGCATGGACAAGCTGGGTGGCGGGTTTCCATCTGCGGGTGTCGTGCGTCATCGTTCCTGTTCCAAAAAAACGAAAACCGGCCGCGAAAGCCGCAACCGGTCCACACGGCCCCGAAGGCCAGACGGTCCTTTAGCGACTTGTTTAACGTGGCTGCAAGCCGACCGGCCAAATCACCACGGGATAACGCCCCCTTTAGACCCGCGCCCTGCTTGCGTCAATCGGCGGCTGGGCTAAGAGATTCCTTTCCGGCCATGCCGGCCTTCGGAGCGACCCTTGCGGCAGACAGGCATTCTTCCCGACCAGGACATAGCGGGCCTGTTCCAGTCCGGCGCGCTGGCCGCGCCGCGCCCGCTGGATGCCGACCAGATCCAGCCCGCCAGCCTGGACCTGCGGCTGGGCGAGCGCGCCTACCGCGTGCGCGCCTCCTTCCTGCCCGGGCCGGAACATCCGGTGGCCGCCAAGCTCGACCGGCTGAAGCTGCACGAGATCGACCTTTCCCACGGCGCAGTGCTGGAGACGGGCTGCGTCTACATCGTGCCCCTGATGGAAAGCCTTGCGCTGCCGGCGCATATTTCCGCCTCGGCCAACCCCAAGAGCTCGACCGGGCGGCTGGACATCTTCACCCGCGTGATGACCGACCGCGGCCAGGAGTTCGACAAGATCGCCGCCGGCTACCACGGCCCGCTCTATCTGGAGGTCAGCCCGCGCACCTTCCCGATCGTCGTGCGCGCCGGCTCGCGCCTGTCGCAGATCCGCTTCCGCACCGGCAACGCGCTGCTGTCGGAGGACGAGCTGCGCGCGCTGCACCGCGCCGAGACGCTGGTGGCCACCGAGCCGCCGAACATTTCCGGCGGCGGGATCGCGCTGTCCATCGACCTCGACGGCGACAAGGACGGGCTGATCGGCTACCGGGCCAAGCACCATACCGGGCTGGTGGACGTGGACAGGCGCGCCGCGCAGGACGTGGCCGACTTCTGGGAGCCGCTCTATCGCGCCCGCGACGGCGAGCTGGTGCTCGACCCGGACGAGTTCTACATCCTCGTCAGCCGCGAAGCCGTGCACGTGCCGCCGCTCTATGCCGCCGAGATGACGCCCTTCGACCCGCTGATGGGCGAGTTCCGCGTGCACTATGCCGGCTTCTTCGACCCCGGCTTCGGCCACTCCGCAGCGGGAGGGGCCGGCAGCCGCGCCGTGCTGGAGGTGCGCAGCCACGAGGTGCCCTTCATCCTCGACCACGGCCAGATCGTCGGCCGGCTGGTCTACGAGCACATGCTGAGGCGCCCCAGGGCGCTCTACGGCGCCGATCTCGGCTCCAACTACCAGGCGCAGGGGCTGAAGCTGTCCAAGCATTTCCGCCCGCCGGGCCGCTGATCCCGAAAATCCGCCAACGGCGTTGCGACGCCGCACCGGCCGGCCCGGCCTTTCACGCCCGCCACAAGGAGCAGGGCCATGACGCTATCGATGAGAATCGCTCCGCTGCTGCTTGCGCTGCTGGTGGCCTGCGTGCCTGCGGCCGCGAAGGATGCCGCCGGGCTCAGGATCGCCACGGAAGGCGCGTTCCCGCCGTTTTCCGACGTCACGGCCGACGGCGAGGTGCGGGGCTTCGACGTCGACATCGCCAATGCGCTGTGCGCGCATATGCAGGTCACCTGCGAGATCGTCACGCAGGACTGGGACGGGCTGATCCCCGGGCTGCAGGCGGGAAAGTTCGACGTCATCGTGGCCTCGATGACCATCACCGAGGAGCGCAGGAAGCAGGTCGCCTTCACGCACAGATACTATTCCACGCCGCTGGCCCTCGTCGCCCGCAAGGACAGCGGCCTTGCCGGCATCGAGCCGGCGGCGCTGGCCGGCAGGGCGCTCGGCGCCCAGGCCGCAAGCGTCCATGCCGACTACGCGCAAAGCGTCTATGGCCGCGCCGGCGCCGACGTGAAGCTCTACCCGAGCGTGGACGAGGCGCTGATGGACCTGGCCAACGGCCGGCTCGACGCCGCCATCTCCGACAAGTTCGCGCTCGTCGACTGGATGGAGAAAAGCGGCCGCGACTGCTGCGAGATCGCCGGCACGCTCAAGGATTCCGAGACGCATGCGGGCATCGCCGTGCGGCTGGACGACCAGGCGCTGCGCAACCGGCTCGACGCCGCGCTCGACGCCATCCTGGCCGACGGCACCTATAGGACGATCCAGGCGCGCTATTTCGACTTCGACATCTACTGAGGACACCGGAGCCGGCCATCTACAGCACGGCGACCTTCACCGCCGCCGGGTCGGCGATCTCCAGCGGGTTGCGCAGCGGCAGGCCGAATTCCGGCGCCTCGATCTCGAACACATCGCCGGCCCGGGTCCGGATGCCGTCGGCGAAGGAAAGCGTCGCCGTGCCGAACATGTGGACATGGACGTCGCCCGGCTGGCGGAACAGCGAATATTTGAAGTGATGGTGCTCCAGGTTGGCGATCGAGTGCGACATGTTCGCCTCGCCCGACAGGAACGGCTTTTCCCACAAGGGGGTGCCGTGCCGCAGGATGCGCGAGGTGCCGCGGATGTCGGCCGGCAGGTCGCCGAGCAGGATTTCCGGTCCGAAGGCGGCGTTCCTGAGCTTGGAATGGGCGAGCCAGAGATAGTTCGTCCGCTCGGTGACATGGTCGGAGAACTCGTTGGAGAGGGCGAAGCCGACCCGGAACGGCTGCCGATCGTCGCCGATCACGTAGATGCCGGCGATCTCCGGCTCCTCGCCGGCATCGGCGGCGAAGGCCGGAGAGACGAGCGGCGCGCCGGGCGCCACGGCCATGGTGCCGTTGCCCTTGTAGAACCACTCCGGCTGCACGCCGGCCGCGCCGGCGGCGGGCTTGCCGCCCTCCAGCCCCATGCGGAACATCTTCATGGAATCGGTGAGCTGCGCTTCGCCTTCCGCATCCAGCTTCCTGTGCATGGAATCGCGCGTGGCGGCCGAACCCAGATGAGTGAGGCCCGTGCCGGTAAGGTGCAGATGCGCCGGATCGGGATGGTTGATGGGCGAAAGCAGGCGCCCCTTGCGGTAGGCCGCATCGAGGTCCACCGCCTCGCCATAGCCCTTGCGCTCGATCAGCCCGGCAAGCGTGCTGCCGGTGCGGGCGGCCTCGATGGCCAGCGAATAGACGCTGCGGGCGCCGCGGACGATGCGGGCCTTGCCGCTGCCGTTGCGGGCGGCGACGCGGATGGTGTCGCCGTCATCCAGCATTTGCGAGATCAGCATGGAAGGGTCCTTTCCGTGTCGTTCCGGGCCGGGTCGTTTCGGGCTGGCGCACATCCGGCAAGCCTCTGCCTGCGCCGCGCAGGGCTCCCGCGCGGCGGATCGGTGTCCTGCATGTTTCCTTAGACCTGACCCTAGCTCTTGTTCTTGTTGTAGACGTCGAAGACCACGGCGCCGAGCAGCACCAGGCCCTTGATGACCTGCTGCCAGTCGATGTTGACGCCCATGATCGACATGCCGTTGTTCATCACGCCCATGATGAAGGCGCC
The DNA here is from genome assembly GCA_035325625.1 of Mesorhizobium sp. GTDB lineage: Bacteria > Pseudomonadota > Alphaproteobacteria > Rhizobiales > Rhizobiaceae > Mesorhizobium. The sequence goes on from DAOKZN010000051.1 coordinate 3,843, forward strand.
GATGACCGCGCCCGCCACCTGGCCGGCGCCGCCGGCCATGGAGGCGCCGCCGATGAAGACGGCCGCGATCACGTCCAGCTCGAAGCCCAGCCCCGCCTTGGGGGTCGCCGTGTTGAGCCGCGCGGCGAAGATCAGCCCGGCCAGCGCCGACAGCACGCCCATGATGATGAAGACGGTGAAGGTCAGCCGCTCGGTCTTGATGCCCGACAGCGCGGCCGCCTTGACGTTGCCGCCCATCGCATAGATGCGCCGGCCCATCGTGGTGCGCTTGGTGATGAAGACGAACAGCGCGATCAGCACGCCCATGACGATCAGCACGTTGGGCAGGCCCTTGTAGGAGGCCATCATGTAGACGAGGAACAGAACGATGCCGGCGATGATCGCGTTCTTGACCACGAACAGCGCGAAGGGCTCGGCCTCGTAGCCGTGGCTCTCGCGGCTGCGCCGGCCCCTGAGGTTGAAATAGAGCATGGCCGCCACGATCAGCAGGCCGATGAGCAGCGTGGTGGCGTGCATGGGCGCGCCGAACAGCGTGACCGGCCCGAGCGGATCGGGGATGAAGCCGGCCGAAAGAAGCTGGAACTCGCGCGGGAACGGCCCGACCGACATGCCGCCCAGCAGCCACAGCGCCAGCCCCTTGAACACCAGCATGCCGGCCAGCGTCACGATGAAGGACGGGATCTTCATGTAGGCGATCCAGTAGCCCTGGGAGGCGCCGATGATGCCGCCGGCGACGAGGCAGACGAGCGCGGCCAGGAACGGGTTCATGTGGTATTGCACCATCAGCACCGCCGCCACCGCGCCGATGAAGCCGGCGACCGAGCCGACCGAAAGGTCGATGTGGCCGGCCACGATGACCAGCAGCATGCCCAGCGCCATGATGATGATGTAGCTGTTCTGCAGCACGATGTTGGTCAGGTTCACCGGCTTGAACAGCACGCCGCCGGTGAAATACTGGAAGAACAGCATGATCAGGATCAGCGCGATCACCAGCCCGTAGTCGCGGATGTTCTCCTTCAGCACGGCCTTGGCGGAAGCGCGCGCGTTGCGCTCGGCGTTGGAAAGGGTTTCGGTGCTCATGAAGCTGCTTTCTCCGCGGTGCCGACGATGGCGCGCATGATCTTTTCCTGCGAGGCTTCGCCGCCGGCCATCTCGCCCACGATCCTGCCCTCGTTCATGACGTAGATGCGGTCGCAGATGCCCAGAAGCTCGGGCATCTCGGACGAGATGACGAGGATGCCCTTGCCCTCCTCGGCCAGCCTGTTGATGATCGTATAGATTTCGTATTTGGCGCCGACGTCGATGCCGCGGGTCGGCTCGTCGAGGATCAGCAAGTCGGGGTTGGCGAACAGCCACTTCGACAGCACCACCTTCTGCTGGTTGCCGCCGGAAAGGTTGCCGGTGATCTGGTAGACGCTGGACGAGCGGATGTTGGTGCGCCGCCGATAGTCGTTGGCCGCGTTCAGCTCGCGCATGTCGTCCAGCACGCCGGCCGACGAGACGGCGCCGAGATTGGCGATGGTTATGTTGTGCTTGATGTGGTCGATGAGGTTGAGGCCGAAGGTCTTGCGGTCCTCCGTGGCGTAGGCGATGCCGTGCTCCACGGCCCTGTCGACGCTGGAGGTGTCGATCTCCTTGCCGTGCAGGAACACCTCGCCGCTGATGTGCTGGCCGTAGCTTTTGCCGAACACGCTCATGGCGAATTCGGTGCGGCCGGCGCCCATCAGCCCGGCGATGCCCACCACCTCGCCCTTGCGCACGGAGATGTCGACGCCCTTCACCACCTGGCGGTCGGCATGCAGCGGGTGGTGCACCACCCAGTTCTTCACCTCGAATATGGTCTCGCCGATCTTCGGCGTGCGCGGCGGGAAGCGGTCGTCCAGCGGCCGCCCCACCATGGAGGTGATGATGCGCGCCTCGTCTGTCGCATGCGCGTCCAGCGTCTCTATGGTCCTGCCGTCGCGCAGGATGGTGATGCGGTCGGCGACCTTGGACACCTCGTTGAGCTTGTGCGAGATCAGGATGGAGGAGATGCCCTTCTGCTTGAAATCGACCAGCAGGTTGAGCAGCGCGTCGCTGTCCTTCTCGCTCAAGGAAGCGGTCGGCTCGTCGAGGATGAGCAGCTTCACCTCCTTCGACAGCGCCTTGGCGATCTCCACGAGCTGCTGCTTGCCGACGCCGATATTGGTGATGAGCGTGTCGGGGTCCTCGCGAAGGCCGACGCGCTCCAGCAGTCTGGCGGCGCGGCTGCGCACCAGGTTCCAGTCGATGATGCCCCACCTGGCCTGCTCATTGCCGAGGAAGATGTTCTCGGCAATGGAGAGCAGCGGCACCAGCGCCAGCTCCTGGTGGATGATGACGATGCCGACGCGCTCGCTGTCGTGAATGCCGGAAAAGCGGCATTCCTGCCCCATGAAGCGGATGTCGCCGGAATAGCTGCCGTGGGGATAGACGCCGGAAAGCACCTTCATCAGCGTCGACTTGCCGGCGCCGTTCTCGCCGACAACGGCGTGGATCTCGCTCTCGCGGACGTCGAGGTTCACGTCCTGCAGGGCCTTGACGCCTGGAAAGGTCTTGGTGATGCCGCGCATCTCCAGAATGGTCTTTTCCATCGCGGAACCCGGTATTCGTCGGAAGCGGCCGTCTGCGCCGGCCGCCGGTCCTCATGATACACAAATGGCGGACGGCTCCAAACGGGCCCCGCGCCCGGGCTGCTGGCCCGGGGCGGGGACCCGGTGGCGGGCAGGCCTACTGGAGGTCTTCCTTCTTGATGTAGCCGGACTCGACCACCAGCTTCTCGTAGTTGGACTTGTCCACCTCGTAAGGGGTCAGCAACTGCGAGGGCACCACCTTGACGCCGTTGTCGTAGGTCTTGGTGTCGTTGACCTTGGGCTCCTTGCCCGACAGCACGTCGTCCACCAGCTCGGCCGTCACCTTGGCCAGCTCGCGGGTGTCCTTGTAGACGGTCGAATATTGCTCGCCGGCGATGATGGCCTTCACCGAGGGCACCTCGGCGTCCTGGCCAGAGACGATCGGCCAGGGTTGGTCGGCCGTGCCGTAGCCGACGCCGCGCAGCGAGGAGATGATGCCGCGCGAAAGCCCGTCATAGGGCGAAAGCACCGCATCCACCCGGCTGCCGTCGGAATAGTTCGCCGACAAGAGATTGTCCATGCGCGCCTGGGCCACGGCGCCGTCCCAGCGCAGCGTGCCCACCTTGTCCATGCCCGTCTGGCCGGACTTGACCACGAAGTCGCCCTTGTCGATCAGCGGCTGCAGCACGCTCATGGCGCCGTCGTAGAAGAAGAAGGCGTTGTTGTCGTCGGGCGAGCCGCCGAACAGCTCGATGTTGAACGGCCCCTTCTTCTCCGGATAGCCGAGGCCCTTCAGGAGCGAATTGGCCTGCAGCACGCCCACCTGGAAATTGTCGAAGGTGGTGTAGTAGTCGACATTCGGGCTCTGCCGGATCAGCCGGTCGTAGGCGACCACCTTGATGCCCTTGTCGGCCGCCTTCTGCAGCACGTCGCTCAGCGTGGTGCCGTCGATGGAGGCGACGATAAGGGCCTTGGGGTCCTTCGTCACCATGTTCTCGATCTGGGCGAGCTGGTTGGGAATGTCGTCCTCGGCATATTGCAGGTCGGTCGTGTAGCCCTTGGCTTCCAGGGCCTTGACCAGTTCGTTGCCGTCGCTGATCCAGCGCAGCGAGGACTTGGTCGGCATGGCGATGCCGATGGCGCCCTTGTCCTGGGCATTCGCCGAATAGGTCATGGCAGCGAGGCCGACCGTCAAGGCGGCGACAAACGTCTTCAGGATCTTCACTTTCTCTCTCCCTGGTTGGCGGGCGCTGCCCGCAGGCCCGGCGGCTCGCTCGCCGCCACGCTTGCCCTGGTCTGCGGGAACCCTCCCGATCGGCCCCGAGGCTGCCGCGCTTCCGGTCGGCCCGGTCGTGCTGGCGCGATCGTCCGGCCGGCACCTGTCTCCCCCCAGGGTCGGGGAAAGGTGTGGCGCTTTCGTATAACTGTCAAATGCGATCTATGGTGATTGCTATATCAAAGATGGTATGGCAAAGCTGCGATCGGAGGAGATGCGATGACGGCAATGCGCGGCAGCGGCGGCGTCCCCAAGGTCGAGCCGGGCGTGGTCGCCGGCGACGGCGCGCCGCTCCAGCGCAGCGGCCTCAGCCTCCGCCACATGCGCATGATCGTGGCGCTCGACGATCACGGCCGCGTCAGCGCCGCCGCCCAGGTCATGAACATCTCCCAGCCCGCCGCCTCGCGCATGATCGCGGAGATGGAGGCGGTGCTCGACGCGCGGCTCTGCGAGCGGTTGCCGCGCGGCGTGGCGCTCACGCCCTACGGCAGGGCGCTGGCAAGGCGGGCGCGCTCCATACTTCTGGAGATGCGCGAGGCCGACCGCGAGATCGCAGAGCTGAAGGCGGGCCGGGGCGGCTCGGTGTTCCTGGGCGCGGTGACGGCGCCGGCCATCGAGCTGGCTGTGCCGGCGATCCGTGAGATCAGGCGGCTTCACCCGCGCATCGAGATAACCATGCAGGTGGAGACCTCGAACGTGCTGGCGCGCGAGCTGCTCGCCTCGCGCCACGACTTCATCATCGCCCGCATCCCCGACGACCTCAACCCGCGCCTGTTCGACAGCCGGGTCATCGGCGTGGAGAAGGCGTGCCTGATCGCGCGCCGCGGCCATCCGCTGGCCGGCGGCCGCACGGTCGGGCTGGAGGAGACGGCCGGCTACGACTGGGTATTCCAGTCGGGCGGATCGCCGCTGCGCCAGGCCATGGAGGCGAACTTCCTCAACCGCAACCTGCCGCTGCCCGAGCGTATCCTCAACACCTCCTCGCTGCTGCTGACGCTGGTGATGGTGGCGCAGTCGGATGCCATCGCCCCGGTTTCGGTGCAGGTGGCCCGCTTCATCCAGAGCCCGGAGGGGCTTGCCGGGGCCATCGACGTGATCCCCACCGAGATCGA
>DAOKZN010000051.1:8921-10503 GCA_035325625.1 Mesorhizobium sp.
CGCTGCGGCCCGGCAGGCTTGCGGCGGTCAGCCGCGCATTCGCCTCGGCCACCTTCTGGACGAGCTTGACGTTGTGAGAGTCGCGCGGCCCGTCGGCCTCGTCGAGGGTGCCGAGCGCCGGCGCGAAATTCTCGAGCAGGGCGGTGATGTTGCCCAGCTTCACCCCGTCCACCGCGCTTTTGATGGCGCCGCAGGAATTGTGGCCCAGGACGACGATCACCTTGGCGCCCGCGACCTCGGTGGCGTATTCGAGGCTGCCGAGAATGTCGACATTCACGAAATTGCCGGCCACCCTGGCGCAGAAGACGTCGCCGATCCGCTGGTCGAAGACGATCTCGGGCGGCACCCTCGAATCTATGCAGCCGACGATGGCGGCGAATGGCGACTGGTGCTGGGCCGTCTCCCTGACCTGCTTCATCAGGTCGCAATTGATGGAGTGCCCGCCGACGAAACGGTCATTGCCGGCCTTGAGCAGCGCGAGCGCATCGTCCGGCTTCACGTCGTGCTGGCGCTGGGGCGTGAACACGGCGCATTCCTGCTGCTGCGCGAAGGCCTGTGTCGCCGAAAACGACAGCGCGCCGAAAATGCAACCGCAAAACCCCCTGCGTGTAAGCATGCCACCCTCGCCCATTGCCAACGATCAAGCCCCGGCCATAAGACCAAATATGACGTGCCGGGGCAATAGGCCAGGCGTGGCACGCCCAAGGGCGCCGTGAATTTCGGCATTGATCGCGGCACCGTTTTCACCTTAATTGCGGTCGATGCCCCACCTTCCCGAACATCTTCTCGCCGGTCACCGCAACTTCATGCGCGGACGCTATACTGCGGAAAGCGGCCGCTACACATCGCTTGCCCGCGAGGGCCAGGCGCCGGAAACCATGATCATCGCCTGCTGCGATTCGCGCTCGGCGCCGGAGACCATCTTCGATGCCGGCCCGGGCGAATTGTTCGTGCTCCGCAATGTCGGCAATCTCGTGCCGCCCTACGAGCCGGACGGCGAGTTCCATTCCACCTCGGCGGCGCTGGAATTTGCCGTGCAGAGCCTGAAGGTCAAACATATTGTCGTCATGGGCCACGGCCGCTGCGGCGGCATCCGCGCCGCCCTCCAGGCCAGCCACGCACCGCTCTCGCCCGGCGACTTCATCGGCAAGTGGATGAGCCTGATCGCGCCGGCGGCCGAAACGGTCGCTTCCGCCACGCTGATGACGGCGGGAGAGCGCCAGACCGCGCTGGAGCGCATCTCCATCCGCTACTCGATCGCCAATCTGAGGACCTTTCCCTGCATCAAGATTCTGGAAGATAAGGGAAAGCTGATGCTGCACGGCGCCTGGTTCGACATCTCGACCGGCGAATTGTGGGCGATGAACCAGCAGACAGGCGACTTCGAGCGGCCGACGCTGGAATAGAAGGCGTCCGGCAGGTGCCGCAGCCGGACCGACCCGGCCGCGATGAGGGCTGTCCGGTCACAAATTATATTGCTCGCGCGCGTAGCCGCCCAGCCCCACGGCGTCGAGCCGGCTCAACGGTGCCAGGAAGGTGACCTGAATGACGCCCGGCGCGCGGCCGATCTCGATCGCCCCGT
>DAOKZN010000052.1:0-10405 GCA_035325625.1 Mesorhizobium sp.
AAGGAAGAGTGGTGGTATCCGCTCTACATGAAGGAGAAATGCCCCGGCCTGCCGAACTGGGAGGCGCTTAAGGACCCGGCCTGCGCGGAGGCCTTCTCCACCGCCGAGACCGCGCCGAAGGGGCGCTATCTGGGCGGCGCGGTGACCTGGGGCGGTTTCGACGAGGAGCGCGTGGAATCGCTCGGCCTGCCCTTCGAGGTCATCCACGCCGGCACGGACGCGGCGCTGTTCGCCGAGTTGCAGAGCGCCTACGAGCGCCAGGCGCCGATCATGCTCTGGGTCTACGCGCCGCACTGGGCGCCGGTGAAGTACAAGGGCGAGTGGGTCGAGTTCCCCGAATACACCAAGGAGTGCTACGAGGACCCGAGCTGGGGCGTCAATCCCGACATGGCCTATGATTGCGGCAAGCCGCACGGCGACATCTGGAAGGTCGGCTGGGCGGGCGTAAAGGACAAGTGGCCGCACGCCTACCAGGCGATCAAGAATTTCTCGATCGACAATGACGAGATGGGCCAGATGATCGTCAAGGTCGATCTTGAGGGCCAGACGGTCGATGCCGTTGTGGCCGAATGGATGGGCGCCAACGAAGCCCGCTGGTCCGAATGGATCAAGCAATAGGACGACGGAAGCCCTCCCGCCGCGCCTGAGGCGGCGGGAGGGCCCGCTTCCGCCCATCGCCAGTGCCCGTCGTCGAATCTGCCGGATGAAACATGGCTCATTCGAACCCAAAGCTTGTCTGCCGCAACGTCTGGAAGATTTTCGGTGCCCGCGCGCGCGAATTTCTTGACGGCGCGGGCGCCGATACCGGCCTCGACGCCCTGCGCAGGCAAGGGCTCGTCGGCGCCGTGCGCGACGTCAATCTCGAAGTGCGCGAGGGCGAGATCTTCGTCATCATGGGCCTGTCGGGCTCGGGCAAGTCCACTCTCGTGCGCTGCCTGTCGCGGCTGGTCGAGCCGACCGCAGGCGAGATCCTGTTCAACGGCGAGAACCTGCTGGCGGCCAACGACGCGCGCATGATCGAGATCCGCCGCCACCAGATGGGCATGGTTTTCCAGCACTTCGCGCTGCTGCCGCATCTGACCGTGCTGGCCAACGTGGCTTTCCCCCTCGAGGTGCAGGGCGTCGGCAAGGAGGCGCGCGAGGCCCGCGCCCGCAAGATGATCGACCTCGTCGGGCTAGCCGACAAGGAGGACTTCTTCCCGCGCGAGCTTTCGGGCGGCCAGCAGCAGCGCGTCGGCATCGCGCGGTCGCTGGCGGTCGAGCCGGAGCTGTGGTTCCTCGACGAGCCGTTCTCGGCGCTCGACCCGCTGATCCGGCGCGAGATGCAGGACGAGTTCATGCGCCTGCAATCGGTGCTCAAGAAGACGATCGTCTTCATCACCCACGATTTCGACGAGGCGATCCGGCTGGCCGACCGCATCGCCATCATGAAGGACGGCGCCGTGGTGCAGGCCGGCACGCCGGAGGACATCGTGCTGAACCCGGCCAGCGCCTATGTCGCCGAATTCACCCGCAACGTCGCCAGGGCCAAGGTGGTGCGGGCCGCTTCGCTGATGCGCGCGGCGGACGAACAGGCCCGGCGCGCCAACGGGCTGGAGGTGCAGGCCCGCGCCACGATCGCCGAAGCGGCCCCGCTTTTCGGCGAATCCGATCAGCGGCTGCGCGTGGTCGATGCCGACGGCACGACCATCGGCGTGCTGGAGCGCGCCGACGTGGTCGATCTGATGATGCGGGGCTGAGATGAGCATGCCCGCCCGCCCCTTCGACAGCGAGGTGCCCGCGCGCCGGCAGGCGCCGGCCGGGCTCGGCGGCGGCACGGCGGCATGGGGCGTGGCGCTGGCGCTGTTCGCCGGCTTCTGGCTGTTCGGCGGCGGCGCGAAATGGGCCTTCGACTATCCGCGCGCCTGGCAGATACCGGCGCAGCGCTGGATCGGCAACGCCATGAAATGGCTGGTCGACAGCGCCAGCTTCGGGCTGTTCACCTTCACCGACCTGACGCGCTTCATCGCCTCGCTGATCGACCTGCCCTACCGGCTCATACTGAGCCTGTTGTCCACCGGCTTCCTGTCGGGGCAGGGCTCCAACGCGGTGGAGATCGTGCCGCCGCTTTCCTGGGTCGCGGTGATCTTCATCGTCAGCCTGATGGGCTACCACGCCGGCGGGCGGCGGCTGGCCGCCCTGATGGCGCTGTGCTTCGGCTTCCTGGCCGTTTTCGGCCAGTGGGACAGCGCCATGGTGACGCTGGCCTCCATCCTGGTCGCCGCCCCGCTCGGCATCGTCGGCGGCCTGCTGCTGGGCATTGCCGCTTATCGCTGGCCGGGCTTCGAGCGGGCGCTGACGCCGCTGCTCGACCTCATGCAGACCATTCCGGTCTTCGCCTATCTGGTGCCGATCCTGTTCCTGTTCGGCTTCGGTCCGACGGCGGCGGCGGTCGCCACGCTGATCTACGCCATGCCGCCGATGACGCGCGTGACCACGCTGGCGCTGCGCTCGGTGCCTTCCGAGTTCCGCGACCTGGGCCACATGATCGGCTGCACGCGCCGGCAGATGACGTGGCGCGTCATGGTGCCCTCGGCGCGCGACAGCCTGATGGTGGGCGTCAACCAGGTCATCATGCTCTCGCTCAACATGGTCATCATCGCCTCCATGATCGGCGCCGGCGGGCTCGGCTTCGACGTGCTGGCCGCGCTGCGCCGCCTCGACATCGGCGCCGGGCTGGAGGCGGGGCTCGCCATCGTGGCGCTGGCGGTGGCGCTCGACCGGCTGAGCCAGGCCTATGCGGTCAAGGCCGGCGCGACGGGCCAGGCGCGCGCCGGTTCCAGCCTGGTGGCCCGCCATCCCTATACGCTCGCCGCGCTGGCCGTCGTCGTTGCCACCGCGGTGGCCGGGCTGGCCGTGCCGGCGCTGCAGCACTATCCCGAGGCGCTGCAGGTCTCGACCGGCGGCGCCTTCTCCGGGATCGTGCGCTGGATCAACGTCAACTTCTTCGACGTGCTCGAAGGCATGAAGAACGCCATCCTGCTCAACGTGCTGGTGCCGCTGAAGCGCCTGCTGGGCGGCCTGCCTTGGCTCGGCGTCACCGCGCTGCTCGCCTTCGCCGGCTGGCGGCTGGGCGGCCTGCGGCTGGCGGCCACGGTCGGCGTGCTGGCCTTCCTCATCGCCGCCACCGGCCAGTGGGAGAAGGCGATGATAACGGTCTATCTGTGCGGTATCTCGGTCGTGGCCGCTTCGCTGATCGGCATCCCGGTCGGCATCGTCTCGGCCGAACGCGAAAGGCTGTGGCGCTGGGTGCAGGTGGCCATCGACACGCTGCAGACGCTGCCGTCCTTCGTCTACCTGATGCCGGCGGTGATGCTGTTCCGGGTCGGCGACTTCACCGCGCTGATCGCCATCGTCGCCTATGCCGTGGCGCCGGCGATCCGCTACACCGTGCTCGGCCTGCAGAAGGTCGATCCGCGGCTGATCGAGGCGGGCGAGGCCATGGGCTGCACGCGCTGGCAGGTGCTGACCAAGATCAAGCTGAAGCTGGCGCTGCCGGAAATCATGCTCGGCCTCAACCAGACCATCATGTTCGCGCTGTCCATGCTGGTCATCACCGCGCTGGTGGGCACGCGCGACCTCGGCCAGGAGGTCTATATCTCGCTCACCAAGGCCGACACCGGACGCGGTCTGGTGGCCGGGCTGGCGGTCGCCTTCATCGCCATCATCGCCGACCGGCTGATCGCCGCGGGTGCCGCGCGCACCAAGGCAAGGCTCGGGCTGGCGTGATGGAGGCGCGCGTGACGACGAGCGAGAACCGCATCCGCGCGCTGCCGTGCTGGAACGGCGCCATCGAGATCACGCCGCTGAGCGGCGGCCTCAGCAACGAGAATTTTCTCGTCGCGGACGCGTCCGGCAAGCATGTCGTGCGCATCGGCCGCGATTTTCCCTTCCACCACGTCTTCCGCGAGCGCGAGCTGATGACGGCGCGCGCGGCCCATGCCGCCGGCTTCGGACCGGCGGTGGAATATGCCGAGCCGGGCGTGATCGTCGGCGCCTTCATCGTGGGCCGGACCTACACCGGGGCGGACGTGCGCGCCGACGTCGAACGCATCGCCCATCTGGTCCGCGCCTTCCACCGCGAGATGCCGAACCATGTCTCCGGCGCCGGCTTCATGTTCTGGGTGTTCCACGTCATCCGCGATTATGCCCGCACGCTGGAGGCGGGCGGCAGCCGCATGACGGCGGAATTGCCGCGCTATCTGGCGCTTGCCGACGAGCTTGAGAGGGCGCAGGCGCTGCTGCCCATCGTCTTCGGCCACAACGACCTCTTGCCGGCCAACTTCATCGACGACGGCGACAGGATCTGGCTGATCGACTTCGAATATGCCGGCTTCAACACCTCCATGTTCGACCTTGCCGGCGCCGCCTCCAACGCCGGCATGTCGGAGGAGGAATCGGAGCGGCTCCTGAGCGCCTATCTGGGCATGGAGCCGGACGACAAGATCCGCCGCTCGCACGCGGCCATGCAATGCGCCTCGCTGCTGCGCGAGGCCATGTGGAGCATGATTTCCGAACTGCACCTGCAGGCGCCGGGCGCCGACTACGTGGCCTACACGGCCGAGAACCTGGCCCGGCTCGATGAGGCGCTGGACCGCTACCGGACCAAATACGGGACAAAATCATCATGACCCTGCCTACCCATGCGGCGGTCGTCGTCATCGGCGGCGGCATCATCGGCTGTTCCACCGCCTACCATCTGGCGCGCGACCACAAGGCCGACGTCGTGCTGCTGGAGCAGGGCGCCATCACCTCCGGCTCGACCTGGCACGCGGCCGGGCTGGTAGGACAGTTGCGCTCGTCGGCCTCCATCACCCGGGTGCTGAAATATTCGGTCGACCTCTACAAGGGGCTGGAGGCCGAGACGGGTCTCGCCACCGGCTGGAAGATGACCGGCTGCCTGAGGCTCGCCACCAACGAGGACCGCTGGACCGAGTTCAGGCGGCTGGCCACCACCGCCCGCAGCTTCGGCATGGACATGCACCTGATCTCGCCGCAGGAGGTCAAGCGCATGTGGCCGCTGATGGAGGTGGGCGACCTCGTCGGCGCGAGCTGGCTGCCGACGGACGGACAGGCCAGCCCCTCCGACATCACGCAATCGCTGGCCAAGGGCGCGCGCATGCACGGCGCGAAGCTGTTCGAGCGCGTGCGCGTCACCGGCTTCGACATGAGGGACGGCCGCATCGTGGCCGTGCGCACCGACCAGGGCACGATCGCCTGCGAGAAGGTGGTGAACTGCGCCGGCCAATGGGCCAGGCAGGTGGGCGCCATGGCCGGCGTCAGCGTGCCGCTGCAACCGGTCAAGCATCAGTACATCATCACCGAGAAGATCGAGGGCCTTGCCGCCGACGCGCCCACCGTGCGCGACCCCGACCGGCGCACCTATTTCAAGGAGGAGGTCGGCGGCCTCGCCATGGGCGGCTACGAGCCCAACCCGCAGGCATGGTTCCCGGACACGGCGAGCGGCGACGTGCCCGACGAATGGGAATTTCGCCTGTTCGACGACGATTTCGACCATTTCGAGCAGCATATGAGCCAGGCCATCGCGCGCGTGCCGGCGCTGGAGCATGCCGGCGTCAAGCGCATGATCAACGGCCCGGAAAGCTTCACGCCGGACGGCAATTTCATCCTGGGCGAGGCGCCCGAATGCGGCAACATGTTCGTCGGCGCCGGCTTCAACGCCTTCGGCATCGCTTCCGGCGGCGGCGCCGGCTGGGTGCTGGCCGAATGGGTGATGCAGGGCGAGGCGCCGCTCGACCTGTGGACGGTGGACATCCGCCGCTTCTCCGACCTGCACCGTGACCGCAAATGGGTGTGCGACCGCACGCTGGAAGCCTATGGCAAGCACTACACGGTGGCCTTCCCGCACGAGGAATATGAGAGCGGCCGACCGCGCATCGTCTCGCCGCTCTACGAGCGGCTGAAGAAGCACCGCGCCGTGTTCGGCTCCAAGCTCGGATGGGAGCGGCCGAACTGGTTCGCCCCGGAGGGCATGGAACCGCGGGACGTCTACTCCATGGGCCGGCAGAACTGGTTCGATGCCGTGGGCGACGAGCACCGCCATGTGCGCGAGGCTGTTGGCCTGTTCGACCAGTCGTCCTTCGCCAAATACGAGATGAGCGGGCCGGACGCGACGCGCGCGCTGGACTGGATCTGCGCCAATGACGTTTCCAAGCCGGTGGGCCGGCTCACCTATACCCAACTTCTCAACACGCGCGGCGGCATCGAGGCCGACCTGACCGTGGCGCGGCTGGCGGACGACAAATTCTACATCGTCACCGGCACCGGCTTCCGAACGCACGATCTTTCCTGGGCCCGCGACCATGTCGCCGAAGGGATGGATGCGGTTCTGACCGACGTGACCGAGGATTTCGGCACGCTGTCGCTGATGGGGCCGCGCGCCCGCGACGTGCTGGCGGCCGTGACCGCCGCGGACGTGACCAATCCCGGCTTCCCCTTCGGCCATGCGCGCGAGATCGCGATTGCCGGGCATGTCGTGCGCGCGCTGCGCGTCACCTATGTCGGCGAACTCGGCTGGGAGCTGCACATGCCGATCGGCGCGACGGGCGAGATATTCGATGCGCTGATGGCGGCGGGCGCGCCCTTCGGCATCCGCCCGGTGGGCTACCGCGCGCTGGAATCGCTTCGGCTCGAAAAGGGTTATCGCGCCTGGGGCTCCGACATCACCCCCAACGACACGCCGGTGGAGGCGGGCCTGGGCTGGGCCGTGAAGCTGCGCAAGAACACCGATTTCCTCGGCCGCCGCGCGCTGGAAAAGGGCAACGGGGCCTTGCCGGCCAAGCGCTTCGCCGGCTTCACGGTTGACGATCCGGACATCGTGCTTCTCGGCCGCGAGACCATACTGCGCAACGGCGAGCCGGTCGGCTACCTCACCAGCGGCGGCTATGGCTACACGGTGGGAAAAAGCATCGGCTACGGCTACGTGCGCGGCACGGACGGGGTGAGCGACGATTTCCTGACCGGCGGCGACTACGAGCTGGTGGTGGCCACCGAGCGCACGCCGGCCCGCATCCATCTGGAGCCGCTCTACGACGCGGCGGGAGAAAAGGTGAAGTCATGACGTTTCGCGCGGACCGCCATGTCCACATCCTCATCATCGGCGGCGGCGCCATCGGCACGTCCGTCGCCTACCATCTCGCCCGCGACGGCGCCAAGGACGTGCTTCTGGTGGAGAAGGCGCAGCTCACCCATGGCTGCACCTGGCACGCGGCCGGGCTGGTCGGGCAGCTTCGCGGCAAGAAGAACCTGACCCGGCTGATGCAGAACTCGGTCGCCGTGTTCGACCGGCTGGAGGAGGAGACGGGGCAGGCGATCTCGTGGAAGAAGGTCGGCTCGCTGCGCCTTGCCGGCAGCCGCGACCGCTGGAGCGAGATCCGCCGCTCCATGGGGCAGGCCAAGAGCTTCGGCGTGGAATGCCAATCGCTGTCGGCGGAGGAGGCGGCGAAACGCTTCCCGTTCATCGACAAGAGCGGCATCGAGGGCGCGGCCTACATTCCCGGCGACGGCTATATCGACCCCTATTCGCTGACCATGGCCTACGCCAAGGGCGCGCGGCAGTACGGCGCCCGCATCGAGGAGGGGGTGACGGTCGAGGAGATCGTGGTGGAGGGCCGGCGCGCGGTCGGTGTTGCCACCAATGGCGGCACGATCGCCTGCGACATCCTCGTCAACTGCGCCGGCCTGTGGGCCAAGCGCGTCGGCGCCATGGCCGGCGTGCCGCTGGCGGCCGGGGTGGTGGAGCACCAGTATTTCCTGACCGAGAAGAAGCTCACCTTCGACGCGGATCTCACCACGCTGCGCGACCCCGACAACAATTTCTACCTGAAGCCGGATACCGGCTCCTTCGCCATCGGCGGCTGGGAGGACGGCACGAAGGGCTGCTGGCGGGGCCAGCCGCCGCTGGATTTCGGCCGCGAGCTTTTCCCGCCCAACATGGAGCGGCTGGAGCTTTTCGCCCTGCCGGCGGCGGAACGGCTGCCGGTGCTGAACGAGATCGGCATCCAGACCGTCATCAACGGGCCAATCCCCGTCTCCTTCGACGGCGAGCCGATCATGGGGCTGGCGCCGGAGCTGGACAATTTCTACGTCGCCTGCGGCTTCACGGCCGGCATCGCCGGCTCGGGCGGTGCGGGGCTGGCGCTGTCCAACATGATCCTGCACGGCGATGCCGGCATGGACCTGTGGCCCTTCGACGTGCGCCGCTTCGGCGCCGTGCAGGCGCAGGGGCGCTATCTGGAGGAGCGCGCCATCGAAGCCTACGGCTCCTACTACAAGATCCACTGGCCGGCGGAGGAGGCGCATGCCGGGCGCGGCCTGCGCCGCTCGCCGCTGCACGCCATACTGCACGACCGCGGCGCCGTGTTCGGCTCCAAGTTCGGCTGGGAGCGGCCGAACTGGTTCGCGACCGACGGCGGAGACTCCGTCGAGCTCGGCAGCTTCGAGGGCAGGCCCGGCTGGTTCGACGCCGTGGGCGCGGAGGTCAAGGCCATCCGCGAGCGCGCCGCGCTCATCGACCAGTCCTCCTTTTCCAAGTTCGAGATCGCCGGGCCGGGTGCGGAGGCCGCCCTGCAGCGCATCGCCGCCAACGACCTGTCGGGACCGCCGGGCAGGGCCGTCTACACCCAGCTCTGCAACGAGAAGGGCGGCATCGAGGCCGACGTCACCTTCGTGCATGTGGACAAGGACCTCCTCCTGTTCGTCACCGGCTCCGGCTTCGGCGTGCACGATGCCCACTGGATCGCGCGGCACCTGCCCGCCGGCGTGACCATGCGCGAGGTGACCAACAGCTACGCCACCATCAACCTGTGCGGGCCGCGGGCGCGCGACATCCTGCAGTCGGTCACCGACGACGACGTCTCCAACGCCGCCTTCCCGTTCCTGGCCGCGCGCCGCATCGAGGTCGGCGACGCGCACGCCCTTGCCGTGCGCGTCGGCTATGTCGGCGAACTCGGCTGGGAGCTTTACGTGGCCCAGGAATATGCCGCCCATGTCTACGAGACGCTGCGCGAGGCGGGCGCCGCGCACGGCATCGCCGATGCCGGCTACCGCGCCATCGACGCCTGCCGCATGGAGAAGGGCTATCTCTACTGGTCGGGCGACATCTCGCCCGACTACAACCCCTACGAGGCCGGGCTCGGCTTTGCCGTGGCGCTGGACAAGCCCGGCGGCGACTTCATGGGCCGCGCGGCGCTGGCGAAGATCAAGGCCGAGGGCGTGAAGCGCAAGCTGTGCTCCTTCACCATCGAGGGCTTCGCGCCGCTGCATGGCGGCGAGGCGATCCTGCACCAGGGCAGGGTGGTCGGCTCCACCTCGTCCACCGGCTATGGCTACACATTGGGCAAGACCATCGCCTTCGGCTACCTGCCGGCCGAGCTCGCCGCCGAGCAGGCCTTCGAGATCGAGGCGTTCGGGCATGCCTATGCGGCGACGCGCGGGCCGCGCACGCTCTACGATGCGAAGATGGAGAGGCTGAAGGCATGAGCGACGACATCGCCGCCGCGCGCGCCGCGCTGGAGACGGTCCCGCAGTTCAAGGACTATCGCGGCGACATCGTGCGGCTTGGCGGCCTGACCAACCTGGTCTTCAAGGTGGGCGGGCATTGCCTGCGCGTTCCGGGCAAGGGCACGGAGGAATATATCGACCGCGCCAACGAGGCGGTGGCGGCGCGCGAGGCCGCGCGTGCCGGCGTCAGCCCCGAAGTGCTGCATTTCGACCCGGAAAGCGGGGTCATGGTCACGCGCTTCGTGGCCGGGGCGGAAACCATGACGCCGCAGAATTTCCGCGACAGGACGGGCAGCCCGGCCCGCGCCGCGCAAGCCTTCCGGCGCCTGCACGACAGCGGCGCGGTCTTCCCGTTCCGCTTCGAGCTGTTCTCCATGATCGACGACTATCTGAAGGTGCTGTCGACCAAGGATGTCGCCCTGCCGCCCGGCTATCATGAGGTGGTGCGCGAGGCCGACCGCAACGTGCGCGCCGCCCTTGCCGCGCATCCGCTGCCGCTCGCCGCCTGCCATTGCGACCCGCTGTGCGAGAACTTCCTCGACACGGGCGAACGCATGTGGATCGTCGACTGGGAATATGCCGGCATGAACGATCCCTTGTGGGATCTCGGCGATCTGTCGGTCGAGGCCGCCTTCGACGCGGCACAGGACGAGGAGATGATGCGCGCCTATTTCGGCGGCGAGCCGCGCCCGGCCGAGCGCGGCCGCGTGGTTATCTACAAGGCCATGTGCGATCTTCTGTGGACGCTCTGGGGGCTGATCCAGCTTGCCAACGGCAACCCCGCCGACGATTTCCGCGCCTATGCGGACGGCCGCTTCGCCCGCTGCCGGGCGCTGATGGAAAG
>DAOKZN010000053.1:0-10405 GCA_035325625.1 Mesorhizobium sp.
CATGCGCTCGCCGGTCGAGCGCGGCAGCATGCCGTATTCGGCCGTCACCCAGCCCTTGCCGGAATTGCGCATCCAGGCGGGCACCTTCTCCTCCAGGCTGGCCGTGCACAGCACATGCGTGTCGCCGAACTTGACCAGGCACGAGCCTTCCGCGTGCTTGGAGACGCCGCGCTCGAAGGAGATGGCGCGCATTTCGTCGTTCTGGCGTTTGGAGGGGCGCATTCGGTTTCTTTCCGTGATCTTTGGCTGGTCGTGGCCGGCTTGTACCCCTGCGGGCCGTGCCGCGCAAAGGAAAACGGCCGGCTTGCACCGCTTGTCGGGATGTCTATATCCTCGGACCGGAGGTTGTGCGCCAGATGACGAAGCCCGTACCCGATCCGACCCCTCAGGCATCCGCCCTGCAAGTGCTGGACACCCGCTCGCGCGACATCTTCAAGAGCATCGTCGATTCCTACCTGCGCGACGGCGAGCCGGTCGGCTCGCGTTCGCTGTCGCGCATCCTGCCGTCTTCGCTGTCGCCGGCCACCATCCGCAACGTCATGAGCGACCTGGAGCATCTGGGCCTCATCTATGCCCCGCACGTGTCGGCCGGGCGGCTGCCCACGCAGGCGGGCCTGCGCTTCTTCGTCGATGCCTTCATGGAACTCGGCGACCTGTCGGACGAGGAGCGCCGCGCCATCGAGGCGCAGATGAAGGCCTCGGGCGAGGGCGCCTCGCTGGAGCATATGCTGACCGAGGCCAGCCAGATGCTGTCGGGCATGTCGCGCGGGGCCGGCCTCGTGCTGGCCGCCAAGAACGAGACGGCGCTGAAGCACATCGAATTCATCCAGCTCGAGCCGGGCAAGGCGCTCACCGTGCTGGTGTCGCAGGGTGGCGACGTGGAGAACCGCGTCATCGACCTGCCGGCCGGCGTCACCGTCTCCCAGCTCCACGAGGCCTCCAACTTCCTCAACGCCCACATACGCGGCCGCACGCTGGCCGAGGCGCGCGGCGAGGTGGCGCGGCTCAAGGAGGAGACGCGCCAGGCGCTGGATACGCTTTCGCAGGAGCTGGTGGAGAAGGGGCTGGCCCTGTGGGCCGGCACGGAAAGCGGTCTGCCGGCGCGCCTCATCGTGCGCGGCCGCGCCAATTTGCTGGAAAACGTCACCGCCCAGGCCGACATCGAGCTGCTGAAGCACCTGTTCGAGGACATGGAGACGCAGGACGGCCTGCTGCAGCTTCTCGACCTGGCCGAGCAGGGGCCGGGCGTGCGCATCTTCATCGGCTCCGAGAACCGGCTGTTCTCGCTGTCGGGCTCCTCGCTGGTGGTGGCGCCCTACCGCGACAAGGACGCCCGCGTCGTCGGCGCGCTCGGCGTCATCGGGCCGACGCGGCTCAATTATGCGCGCATCGTGCCGATGGTGGACTATACGGCGCAGCTCATTTCCCGCATGCTGCGCTGAGACGCTGAAGATCACCCGCACGAAGATCACCCACACAGGGGAGGGGAACATGGCGCTGGAAGCGATCAAGGCCGAGATCAGCCTCCTTCTTCAGGAGATGGTGAACCAGCCCGAGGATGCACACGAATTGCAGGAGCAGCTTCGCGAGAAGCTGCAGGAGATGCGCGCCATGGGCATGCCGCTGCCGGCCGATCTGGTCGAGCTGGAAAGGCGCCTCGGCGAGGACGCCGAGGCCCCGGGGCAGATCACGTCCGCGTGAGCCCGCGGGAACGGCTTTCGGCTGCCCGCGTTCGGCATGCGGGTCCGATCCGGAAAGAACGCATGAGACCGCTTCACGCCTGCGCCTGCGCCGCCGCCTTCCTCGCCCTTGCCGCGGCCGCCTTCGCTGCCGAGCCCGTGCTGAAGGGAAAGGACGCGTTCGGCGACTGGCATGCCGACCGGCCGGGCATCGTGCGGCTGATAACGCCGCCGGACCTTCCAAAGCCCGCGCCGTCGCAGTCCGCCTCGAACGGCCCCGACAGGACGAAAATGCCGAAGGACGTGAAATTGCACCTGCCGCCGGGCTTCTCCGCCGAGCTGGTGGCGTCCGGCATCCGCAATCCGCGCGCCGTGCGCGTTGCCCCCAACGGCGACCTGTTCGTGGCCGATTCCCGCGCCAACCAGTTGCGCGTCTACCGTCTGGCGCCGGGCAGCGCCAGGCCCGCCGAGGAGGGCGTCTTCGCCACGGGCCTGCACCAGCCCTACGGCATCGCCTTCCATCCCGCCGACAAGCCGCAATGGGTCTATGTCGCCAATTCCGACAGCGTGGTGCGATTTCCTTACCGCGACGGCGACCTGAAGGCTTCCGGCGCGCCGCAGACGGTCGTTTCCGGCATCCCCTCCAGCCATCACTGGACGCGCGACATCGCCTTCTCCCCGGACGGCAAGACGATGTATCTGTCGGTCGGCTCCGGCTCCAACGTGGCCGAGGGCATCGGCGCGGCGCCGAAGGGCGGCGTGGAGCGATGGGTGCGCGAAAAGCCGCTCGGCTATGCCTGGGGCGACGAGCAGGGCCGCGCCGAGGTGCGTGCCTACGATCCGGCCGGCGGCGGCGAGCGCGTCGTGGCCACCGGCCTGCGCAACTGCGCCGGCATGACCGTGCAGCCGGCCACCGGCGCGCTGTGGTGCGTGGTCAACGAGCGCGACCAACTCGGCGACGACGTGCCGTTCGAATATGCCACGACCGTGCGGGAAGGCGCCTTCTACGGCTGGCCCTGGTACTATATCGGCTCCAACGAGGACCCGCGCCATGCCGGCCGGCGGCCCGACCTGAAGGGCAAGGTGACCGTGCCCGACGTGCTGATGCAGGCGCATTCGGCGCCTCTCAACATCGCCTTCTACGAGGGCAGCCAGTTTCCCGCCGAATATAAGGGCGACGCCTTCGTTGCCCTGCACGGCTCGTGGAACCGCAACAGGCGCACCGGCTACAAGGTGGTGCGGCTGCGCTTCAGGGACGGCAGGCCGACCGGCGAATATGAGGATTTCATGACCGGCTTCGTGGCGTCGGACGACGCGGTCTGGGGCCGCCCGGTCGGCGTGGCCGTGGCCGGGGACGGCGCGCTGATCGTCACCGAGGACGGCAGCGGCACCATCTGGCGCGTCACCTGGAAGGGCCAGCCCTGAGCGCGGTTCAGGCGAACTTGCGCTGCGCGTCGAGCGCGAGCCCGAGCCCGACCGAGCCGAAGGCGTCGCCCTGCGCCACCTTGGCCCCCGGCACCAGCGACAGGATGCTGTGGCGGGCAAGCGGGATGGCGGTGGAGCCGCCCGTCAGGAACACGGCGGTGATGTCGGCCGGCTTCACGCCGGCCTGCGACAGCGTGTCGGCCACCGTCTGCGTCACCCTGCCGACCTCGGCGCGGATCGTGTCCTCCAGGCTCCGCCGCGTCAGGCCGGCGGTGAATTTCGCGCCGGGCAGCGCGACCTCTATCGCGGCCTCGTCATTGTCGGTCAGCGCGATCTTGGCCTTTTCCACCTTGGTGGCGAGCGCGTGGCCGAAGCGTTGCTCCACCACCTCGATCATGCGCTCCACCAGATCGGGCAGCGCCGCCTCGAAGCGGATCTGGCGCAGGTCGAGCATCGCGCGGGGCGTGTAGAGCAGGTTGATGCGCTGCCAGGTGGCGAGGTCGATGAAATAGCCGGCCGGCAGGTTGCGCTTGCCGTCCCTGGTCGGCGTCAGATAGCCGAGCTCGGGCATGACATGGGCGATGGAGAGCAGCCGGTCGAAATCCGTGCCGCCGATATGGATGCCGCGGTTGGCCAGTATGTCGGCCTTGCGGTCGCTCGCGGCGGCGCGCTCGGGCGAGACGCGCACGACGGAGAAGTCCGAGGTGCCGCCGCCCATGTCGACGATCAGCGCCAGTTCCTCGCGGGCCACCGTCCTTTCGTAGTCGAGCGCGGCCGCGATCGGCTCGTATTGGAAGTCGATATGGCTGAAGCCCTGCCGGCGCGCGGCCTTCTCCAGCTCGGCCTGCGCCTCGGCGTCGGCCTTCGGGTCGTCGTCCACGAACTGCACCGGCCGGCCCAGCACGACATTCTCCACCGGCCCTCCGGCATGGCTTTCCAGCCGCTCCTTCAGATGGTGCACGAACAGGCCGATGATGTCGGTGAAGGCGATGCTGCGCGCCTTGATGCGGGTCTTCTCATGCGCCAGCGAGGAGCCCAGCACGCTCTTCAGCGCCCGCATCAGCCGGCCTTCGACGCCGTCCGTATAGTCGCCGATGGCGCGGCGGCCGAGCGCGGTGCTGTTGTCCTCGAAGTTGAAGAAAATGGCTGAGGGCAGGGTGACGTCGTCGCCCTCCAGCGCCACCAGCCGCGGGCGGCCGTCCTCGATCACGCCGACGGTGGAATTGGAAGTGCCGAAGTCTATGCCGCCGAAAGCCGGTCGCATCGTGATGCCCTGGACGTGTGAATGAAGGGCGCGGCCTGCCTGAAGCGGCCGCGGCGGGACCGTGCGCCTACATGAGCGCGGCGCGAATGTCGATGCCGGAACCGCATTTTCCTTGAAATGTGAAGGTTCCTCGGAATGTGAAAGGCAGGGGAGGCGCGAAATGCCGGATCTTGGGCGGCGGGCATATTTGCAGCCGGCGGCTTTCGTGCCAGAAGAAGCGGCTTTTCAAGAAGGCCGACACCGATGACGCTTTCCGGCTTCCTCGCCTATACCGCAGCGCTGGCGGTGGCCGCCGCCATTCCCGGCCCCGGCATCACCGCCCTGGTGGCGCGCGCGCTCGGCTCCGGCTTCCGCGCCTCCTTCGCCATGTCGCTCGGCCTCATGGTCGGCGACCTCGTCTATCTCACCGCCGTGGTGCTCGGGCTCGCCTTCGTCGCGCAGAGCTTCGGGATGGTCTTCCTCGCCATCAAGTGGCTGGGGGCCGCCTATCTCGCCTGGCTCGGCTGGCGCTTCTGGACCGGCGGCATCACGCCCGAGACCATCGAGGCCCGCGCCGCCCGGGAGGGGCTGGCCTCATGCTTCCTGGCCGGGCTGACGCTCACCCTCGGCAATCCCAAGACGATGATATTCTATCTGGCCATCACGCCCACGGTCATCGACCTGGCCAGTATCACCATGGCCGACTACGCCATCCTCGCCGCCATCACCCTGGCGACCCTGGTCGTCGTGCTGGTGCCCTATCTGGCGCTGGCGGCCAAGGCGCGCGGGCTCCTGCGCTCGCCGCGGGCGCTGAAGCGGCTCAACCGCACCGCCGCCGCTTTCATGATGAGCGCCGCGGCGGCCATCGCGATCCGCCAGTGAATGGCAACATAGACAAATAATTCTCGCATTCCGCAACTCTATGGAATAATTTACTGCAAACAGGCGGCTTTGAGCATATGCCGTACTCGGATATTCGCGTGCCGCAGCCTATCTTCGCGACTTTGAAGCCGCCTCGTGCCGTCCGACAGTGGGAGCATGCCCGATGAACAAGCCCGTCACCTCCACGCGCGCGCCCGGACGCGGCCGCGTCTACGGCTCCATCACCGAGACGATCGGCGACACGCCGCTGGTGCGGCTGGACAAGTTCGCGAAGGAGAAGGGCATCGTCGCCAACCTCCTCGCCAAGCTGGAGTTCTTCAACCCGATCGCTTCCGTCAAGGACCGCATCGGCGTGGCCATGATCGAGGCGCTGGAGGCCGCGGGCCGCATCGTGCCCGGCAGGACCACGCTGATCGAGCCGACCTCGGGCAACACCGGC
Organism: Mesorhizobium sp.; assembly: GCA_035325625.1. Taxonomy (GTDB): domain Bacteria; phylum Pseudomonadota; class Alphaproteobacteria; order Rhizobiales; family Rhizobiaceae; genus Mesorhizobium. Next base: position 5,669 of record DAOKZN010000053.1, read on the forward strand.
ATCGCGCTCGCCTTCGCCGCCGCCGCCAAGGGCTACAAGCTGATCCTGACCATGCCCGAGACCATGTCGCTCGAGCGCCGCAAGATGCTGGTGCTGCTCGGCGCCGAGCTGGTGCTGACCGAAGGCGCCAAGGGCATGAAGGGCGCCATCGCCAAGGCCGACGAGCTGGCCGCGAGCCTGCCGGACGCCGTCATCCCGCAGCAGTTCGAGAACGAGGCCAACCCGCAGATCCACCGCGCCACCACGGCGGAGGAGATCTGGAACGACACCCAGGGCGAGGTCGACATCCTCGTTTCCGGCATCGGCACCGGCGGCACCATCACCGGCGTCGGCCAGGTGCTCAAGAGCCGCAAGCCTTCGGTGAAGGTGGTGGCGGTGGAGCCGGAAGCCTCGCCGGTGCTGTCGGGTGGCCAGCCCGGCCCGCACAAGATCCAGGGCATCGGCGCCGGCTTCGCGCCGAAGATCCTCGACACCGCGATCTATGACGAGGTGGTCACCGTCTCCAACGAGGATGCGGTGGCCAATGCCCGGCTGGTGGCGCGGCTGGAGGGCGTGCCGGTCGGCATTTCCTCCGGCGCCGCCCTGCAGGCGGCCACCGTGGTCGGCTCGCGGCCGGAGAATGCGGGCAAGAACCTTGTCGTGATCGTCCCCTCCTTCGCCGAGCGCTACCTGTCGACGATCCTGTTCGAGGGGCTGGGCGGCTGAGGCCGTCCCCGGCCTTCGGCGCCGCCGGTCAGCCGCGGCGCGAAGGGCGCTGCGGGCGATAGGTGGTGGCGCGGCGGTCGGCAGTGCCGGGCCGGCAGACGCGGCTGTCGTGCCGGCTTTCGAGCGTCAGCGGGAGCGGTGCCATCAGTGCGCCGGGCCGAGGGTGCTGCCGCGCCGCGCACAGGCCGGGCCGGGGCCGCGCATGTAGTGACGCTCCGGCCGGTAGGTGGGAGCGACGAACTCGCGCAGGGCTGCGATCAGCCCGGTTATCTGTGCCAAGATACGCATTACAATTTCCAGTCTCTGTCCCGTTTTCGGATGTCCCTTCCGAAGTTGCGGGCATCATAGCGTCCACCCGTGAATCTTCGGTGAACGCGATGTTAATCTTTGCCTGAAAATGCCCCGCATCATGGCCGCAATGCGGCTGATTCGGGGCGTTTCGGTGCCTTTCGGCGGGTTTCGCGTCCGTGTGCCTTTTCCGTCACGCCGGTTTCGGCTTCATGTCGCCGAAGGTGCGATTCGGTTTCGGAATCGGTCACGCATTGCCGATGAGGATGCCGGCCGCGAAGACCAGCGCGCCGCCCAGCACCACCTGGAAGGCCGCGCGCAGGAAGGGCGTCTCCATGTAGCGGTTCTGCACGAAGGCGATCGCCCACAATTCGAAGAACACCACCACCGCCGCCACCGCGGTCGCGGTCCAGAAATGCGGGATGAGATAGGGCAGGGCGTGCCCCAGCCCGCCCATCGCCGTCATGACGCCGGTGGTCAGCCCGCGCTTGAGCGGCGAGCCGCGCCCTGAAAGCTTGCCGTCGTCGGAGGCGACCTCGGTGAAGCCCATCGAGATGCCGGCGCCTATGGATGCCGCCAGGCCGACCAGGAAGGTCTGCCATGTGTCGTGCGTGGCGAACGCCGCCGCGAAGATCGGCGCCAGCGTGGAGACGGAGCCGTCCATCAGCCCGGCAAGGCCCGGCTGGATGTAGGTCAGGATGAACTGCCGCCGCTCGGCCGCGCTCTCGGCCTCCTTCACCTCCTGCGGAACCAGTTGCCGCTCCAGGTCGTGGGCGAGCGCCTCGTGCCCCTGCTCGGCGGCGGCGAGGTCGCCCAGCAGCTTGCGCGTGGCGGCGTCTGAGGTGCGCTTGGCGGCCTCCACGTAGAACAGCTGGGCCTGCCGCTCCATGGCGGCGGCCTGGGCGCGCACATGGTCTATGCCCAGCGGCCGCACCAGCCAGTCCGGCCTGCGCTGGTAGTAGCCCCTGACATGCTCGCGCCGGATCAGCGGGATGCGCTCGCCGAAACGCCGGCGGTGCAGGCCGATCAGCGCCTCGCGATGGCCGTCCTCCTCCTGCGCCATCTTCTCGAACATGGCCGCCGATTGCGGGAAATCCTGCGCAAGCCCGTCCGCATAGGCGCGGTAGATGCGCGCGTCGTCCTCCTCGGACGAGATCGCCAGCGCGAGGATCTCCTGCTCGGAGAGCGAATCGAAGGGCCGGCGGCCGAAGCCGAAAACACGGGAAAGCATGATGGGAATACTCTAGTTTAGAATAATTCTAAACTATATATCGTCGCGCCGAAGGTCAACGGGGCGCGGCACTTCCCGCGCTGCGGCCGGCAGCGGAAAAGCAGCGGGAAAGGCGCAGGGGGCACCCCTTCCTATCGGCTAATCTTTGCCTATATGAACTGCCTGTCCCACGACGAGGAATTCGCGACATGACGGACAAGCCTGATGCCGGACCGTTCGACCCCGGGCCGGTGCTCGACCTCATCGCCTCGATCGAGGCGGACCTGCAGCGCCTCAGGGGGCTTCTGGTCCAGCCGGCCGAAAAGTTCGACCCGGCCAATCCGCACAACAAGACCACCGACGGCAAGCTGACCGAAGAAGGGGTGGAGTGCTGCTACCGCATGTTCGACGAGGGCAAGTCGCGCTACACGGTGGCGCGGCAGATGAGGATCTCCTTCGCCGCCGCCACCCATCGCTTCAACGCCTGGCGCAAGGCCGGCGGCACCAAGCGCAAGCGGGCGCTGCTGGGCTAGGCAGGCTGTCGGCTCGGCGCGACGCGATAGCCGCGCTAGGCGCCGGAGCGGCGTCTCTACCGCAGAACCGGGCAGCCCCTGTCGCGCCGGTCGAAGGTGACGATCACGTTGTCGCCGCGCGACCGGCCGATGATGTTGATGGTGCGCCGCCCCACCGATTCGATCCGCGGGCGGCGGATGCCCATGCGCTCGGCCTTGCGCAGGGCGCGCTCCGGCGAGCATTCCTCGCGGCCGCGCCGTTCGTCGCGTCTGTCAGGGCCGCGCCATTCGTCACGCCTGTCGGGCCCGCGCCGGCCGAAGCATTCCTCGTAGCGGGGATCGCAATCGTTGCGCTGCATCCTCATGGAAGGGCCGCCCGGCCCGATCTGGATTTCCATGTCCTGGGCAGAGGCTGCGGAAACGGGAATGGCCAGCATCAAGGCGGAAACGGCGAGCAGGGCTGAATGGAGAAGTTTGCGCATGGAAGAAGCCTCCTGTTGCTGCGGCACAACGCCGGGAAGCGCGTCCGGGTTCAAGTCAGATTTCGTCTGTTCTCCGAAATATTGGGTGATGGCCGCGGAAGCAGGCGGTTCCCGTCGCTGCGCTCAGTCCAGCGTGCGTCGGAAGCGCACCAGCGCGGTGGCGGAAAACACGACCACGAACAGGCCCAGCCAGCCGATCTCGGCGGCCACGGCCGGCAGCGTCGCTCCCTTGAGCATCACCGCGCGCACGATGCGCAGGAAGTGGGTGAGCGGGAAGATCTCGCCCAGCCACTGCGCCCATTGCGGCATGCCGCGATAGGGGAACATGAAGCCCGACAGCAGGATGGAGGGCAGGAAGAAGAAGAAGGTGAGCTGCATGGCCTGCATCTGCGTGCGCGCCACGGTGGAGATGGTGTAGCCGAGCAGCACCAGCCCCAGCACGAACACCAGGATGCCGGACAGAAGCAGCGGCAGCCCGCCGATGAACGGCACCGAAAACAGCATCTTGGCTGCGATCAGCACCACCACCACCTGCACCGCCCCCACGCAGGCATAGGGCAGCACCTTGCCCAGCATGATCTCGGCCGGGCTGGCCGGCATGGCGAGCAGGTTCTCCATGGTGCCGCGCTCGGTCTCGCGCGTCAGCGCCATGGCCGTCATCATCACCATGGTCATCTGCAGGATGACGCCGAGCAGCCCGGGCACGATGTTGTATTGCGACACGCCCTCGGGATTGTAGAGCCGGTGGACGACGATCTCGAGCTGGCTTGCCGCCTGGCTCATGGCGATCTGATCCATGCCCTCGGCGCGCAGCAGCGCCTGGCCGGCCACGGTGCCGAGCGTGGAGATGGCGCCGCTGGCTGCGGCCGGGTCGGTGGCGTCGGCCTCGATCAGGATCTGCGGCGCGTCGCCGCGCGCCACGCGCCGGCCGAAATCGGCGGGAATGGTCACCACGAAGGCGACCTCGCCGCGCGCCAGCAGGGTGCCGGCCTCGGCCTCGCTGCGCACGATGCGGTCGAAGCGGTAGTAGTCGGTGTTTTCCAGCGCCACCACCATGGCGCGCGAATAGGGATCGTTGCTCAGCGCCAGAAGCGCCGCCGGCAGGGTCTTCGGGTCGTTGTTGATGGCGAAGCCGAACAGCACCAGCAGCATCAGCGGCACGCCCAGCATCATGGCGAAGGTGACGCGGTCGCGCCGCATCTGGATGAATTCCTTCACCAGCAATGCGCCGAGGCGGGCAGGGGAGAAGATGGCATTCATGGCAGCGGCACCTTTACCCTCCCCCTTGTAGGGAGGGTCGGCGAGCGAGTTTTGCGGGGCAAAACACGCGAGACGGGGTGGGGGTCGTTAAGCAAGCTGAACCCCGCACCCCCACCCCGCCTCGATCGCTCTGCTTCGCATAGCGTTCTCGTCGACCCTCCCCGCAAGGGGGAGGGTGGGATGCCGCACCGCATCGGTGCAGAAAGGAAAATTCCGCTCCTCATCCCATATTGTCCTTCGCGCCGGACATGAACTGGATGAACACGTCCTCCAGGCTGGT